>MHRQ01000013.1:45035-47895 GCA_001821015.1 Candidatus Taylorbacteria bacterium RIFCSPHIGHO2_02_FULL_46_13 | reverse complement strand
ATCCCCCGCATATTCACCTACTGCCTTGGATAGTGTATCAAAAATAAAGCCCCGCATCTCTTGACGAGAATACGGGGCCGAAGGACAAAGGATCAAGGTTCTGAAAGACCTAATATCCAGAGTGTTGAGAGCTACTGGCGGAAGACAAACCAACCGCTCGCGTCGCCAAAGTTGTCGACCCAGACCAGGCCCGCCCCGCGCCCCGAGCCAACCCACCAGACATAACACGCGCCGCGGCCGCCCCCAAAGGAGCATTCCGTCGTTGCGACAGCATACATCGGATTTTGTCCGAGCACTTCGTGCAGCTTTGGATGTTGCTCGCCGAGAGCAAAGACTTCGCGTGGAACAGTCTTTGTAAGGTTTTGGGTTACTGCCCACGCATGCACCGTGTTCCAGTTGCCATCGCCTTTCGGATAGTTGAGGAGAATGAGGTCTTCCTCAATTTCCTCCGTGCCGGTAGGCGGGTATTGATCGCCAACTTTGCGAATATTGTATTCGCTCGGAGTGTTGGGGCCAGCGGCATTCACCGCTTCCTGCCATCCGCTATCCGGTTTGAAGCGGATGCGAACCGTGTGAATGCAAGCGCCTGATGGCGCTGGAATCACGCAAGAGTCTCCCCTGAGGCTATCAAGGAATCGGGCAATCCTGCCGTCATCTTGAGCTGACTGAAACTGGGCACGGGTAACGCCTTTAGCGTTTGCCATGTCCCGAACTGCATCCGTCTGATTTGAAGTAACAAGCGTATTTTTGCTCATAACTTTCCTCTCTTTTGTTGTAGCCCGCTTAAAGCTCCGAAACAGTCGGCACCAAAAGCAGACAGGTTTATTCAATGAACGTACTCTTTAAGTATACACCATACCATATGGTGTGTCAATAGCACTAAGGTCCCTCTGTAGAACCCCTATTGAGATACCAAACTAAGAGATTTTGCTTTGGAGATAGATAATCAGTTCTTTGACTGCTACCCTCTCCTGCTTTCCAGAGTCGCGGTCGCGGACAGTTACGGTATCATCCTTTTCAATCGTGTCAAAATCTACGGTGACGCAAAAGGGTGTACCAATCTCGTCTTGCCGGCGATAACGCTTGCCAATGTTTCCATTGTCGTCAAATTGCACGCGGATGAATTCTTTTTTAAGAGCGGTGTACACTTCCCTCGCCTTCTGGACAAGATTTGGTTTGTTACGCAAAAGTGGGAAGACTGCCACTTTTATCGGAGCCATTCTGGGAGTAAAATGAAGCACCACGCGCTTTTCTCCATTCATCTCGTCTTCATGGTATGCATCGGCAAGCACCATGAGCATGGTGCGATCAACTCCAACCGATGTCTCAATTACATGCGGAATATATCGCTGTTTCATCTCCTCGTCATACACTGACATATCAACACCAGAGAATTTCTGGTGCTGGGAGAGGTCATAGTCTCCGCGATAGTGCAGGCCTTCAAGCTCGTTCCATCCGAAGGGAAATTCATACTGAATGTCCCACGCGTCTTTTGCGTAAAACACAAGATTATCGTGCCGTTTGAAACGAAGTTTTTCTTTTTTGATTCCCAATAGATCGTAATATGCCAGTCGCTCTTTTTTCCACTTCTCATACTCAACAAGTGCATCTTTCGGATGCAGAAAATACTGCATTTCCATCTGTTCAAACTCGCGCTTTCGAAAGAGAAACTGCCGAGGACTAATTTCGTTGCGAAACGCTTTTCCTACTTGTGCGATACCAAATGGAACCGAATACAAACCGGACTCAAGCACATTCTTATAATTGATGAATATGCCCTGTGCCGTTTCACCACGCAAATACACTTGTGCGTCTCCCTCTTCAAACATGCCTAGGTTGGCAGTAGCCAGAAGATTCTTTGCGGATACTTTACCGAAATCTTTCTTCCCGCATACAGGACATTTGAGTTTTTTGCGATGTTTGTCAAAGAGTGCGTTGATTTGCGCTTCGGTCATTTTTTCATCAGCAACTACATTAACCAATTCCAGCAAATGATCCGCGCGATGTTTCGTATGGCAATGATTGCATACAACCAGAGGGTCGCTAAATCCTCCGACATGTCCGCTTGCTTCCCACACACGTCCTGCAGTAAAGATACTTGAGTCAAGAAGCGCAATATTGTCGTGATCTTGCATAGACTGTGTCCACATGTCCACGACGTTCTTGCGAAGCGCTACGCCGTATGGTCCAAAGTCATACGTACCAGCAAAACCGCCGTAAATCTCGGACCCTTGAAATACAAAACCGCGCCGCTTGCAGAGCGCAACGATTTTCTCCATTACTTCTTGGTTATCATTTGTGTGAGACATACAAAGGAATTACGAAAGATTACACCGAGATACGAAAGTGTGCAATTACTGCGTGACACGTCCGTTATTACTGTCGAACTGCGAGACATCAGAAACCGCGGTGGTAACCTCTTTCGCATTGCTTTTAACTTCTGCGTTAGAGAAACGGTCAGTCCCGGTAATAGCCGCTGGACCCACCAACACTGGTTTGTCCCCCAATTGGCTTAAACTTGGAACAACGGAAACTTGGAATGAAGCCTCTCTCACAGAACTGGTAAAGCCGGTGCCCGCCCGCACATCCCCCACATCCCACAGCACCTGGTGGGCCTGCGGATCAAAAGTGATTGATTCACCGGAGGGACTAACGTTGTTGAGCCACTGCACATAGCCAGGTAATGTCGCTGACACCTGGACCCCGGAAAGATCATTGAGCGTATTGGTGACTGACCAGACAATGGTGTAGGTAGTGTTTCGGTCGGCCTGGGGCGGGATCGGGCCTTGGTTTTGGAATGGGCCCGTTGCATAGAGACTGCGCCCGGCAACACCCACATTTGAAGACAGACGTATTTTTT
>MHRQ01000013.1:41032-44983 GCA_001821015.1 Candidatus Taylorbacteria bacterium RIFCSPHIGHO2_02_FULL_46_13 | reverse complement strand
CCGGTAGAGATGCTAACGAGAAGGAAAGGATACCGTTCTCACCCGGCTCAACCACCGAGAATTGGCCAGACGTGGTTTTGTCCCACACAATGACGTTGTCCAAAGAACGATAAAACCCCTGATTCGCCGTGACAGAAAGCCGATTCAAAGAATCCCCTATTAGTTTTGCTTGAATCTCTAGGTCAATAATCCGACTCGGCAAATTATTCGCCCATGCGATTTGCCCCTGTATCAGTTGCCCCGCTTCTATCGCGTACGGATCGGCCGCAGAACCATCAAGTGAGAGCACGGCACTGACAAACGGCTTCTTGATCACAATGCTCTGGGTTGACGTAAGAAATGCCGTTCCAATGGCTCTCACGTCTTTCTTATCCGGCAACCCAAGATTAAATCTAAAGGTTCGGTCTTCTCCTTCTTGGCCCGTAAGCGTTCCCCTGATGCGTATCACACGGCGATCGGCTGGTTTAAGGTCACCCAACACAAAAACATTGTTACCGTACAGGGGGCTCGGAACCGCACTCGTGAAGTTGAATCCAAAGGGGTAATCAACCTTGAGCAACAGCCCGCTCACGAGACTCGTTGAATTTGAAACTACCTCCACGGAAATCTCTACCTCGTTGCCTGTGGTAGCCTCGGTGACTGAATCTATTTTCATGCGCACCGGCGCAGTAGAAATCAGCACCTCATAGTATTTTTCTTTAAAATAGGTCGCGCTTGAATCTTTCACACGATACTCAACCGAAACAATAATATGCTGTGTGCTATCGGCCTCTCCAAAAAGTATCGCTTGTTTATCGCGCTTGATTGAAGCACCAGTTGCCACCGTGCCCAGCGGTTCGCTCTCGCGCAGGAGCGACGACTTGTTTTCATCAGCGGTTCGCGTACCCGGCGGATACTCCACGAGGAGCGTTACCCCTTCCAAATCTATGTTGTTTTGATTATGCATCACCAATCCAAATGATAGAGGTTCCCCCGCCCCGATAGACGAGGGACCGGTTATCGCAATATCAACATTATCAGTAGAAATCCGATTCAGTCCTCCAAAAAAAATAACCGCGCCAATGCCAAGTGACATAACAAAAAACAGACCTGCTCCCCAAAGTATTTTCTTCATAACTCGCATATCAATTTTAAAATATTTTGACACCGGAGGACGCGCGGCCGTAGCGTCATTCCAATCAGACGATACATCGCTTGTCGGAGCTGTGGCTTCTGTAGTCTCTCCCTCCGGCCCTTTTGCAACGGGTTCCCGAGCATACAAGCCCTTTTCAAGCTTTCCGAGCTTATCAAAAGAAAAAGGTCTCTTTTTCGGTTCTGGCATATATACGCCATTATATCATTGCCAGCCCGAGAGGAGAACGTACTCCGTTAGAGGTGGCTAGCCTTTAAAGACTCGTTGACGGAGCGTAGAACCGCGCGGCGCTCACGCACCGCTTCAGATAAGAGCGTCGTGTCCCAGACCCCATTGACAAGGGCCGAGGAGAACGAGGGTGAACTCCCAACGTAACCCAAGTGGTAGAGAATGCGTAACACAATGACTAATTCCACCTCTGGTAACGAGATATCCTGTGCAGATTCTAAAAAGGCAAGACCGCCTGCCACTGCATCAAAAAGCTGTTTGTTCTGTTCTTCCCCATGAAGCATTCTACGCAGAAGCGAAAAGACACGCGCGAGAATCATCACACGCATAGGATCGCCGTGGCGAGCCTGATAGTGATTTTTTTCCAACCGCGCGTTCGTCAAGCGCCATCCGCTTCGTCCTTTCACTAAATTTACTACAGAATGCGAATAGGGCTGGAGGCTATAACGTAATTTTGATTTGAGTTCTCTGACGCCTTGCCCAATCGCACGAACCAAACCAAATTCCCGTGTGTACAGTAAAAATTGCCGATCAGCTTCACCTGATGAAGTGGCCGAGAGTACAAAACTTTGTGTCTCGTAGATGTGATGCACAGAAAAAAAGCTTAAAGCTTAGGGCTTAGGGCTTTTAGACCCGCAAGCTCAAGCACCGCCGTAAGTGCCGAAAGGAGTTCAGTGACTCCGTCATCTTTACAAAAGTGACCTCTTTTCTTTTCTACAATGAGCTCTCCACCCAGCTGTTCGTTAAATTCTTTACTAAAAGCAAGGGGCACTACCGTATCATTATCTGAAGCGATTGAAATGAATTTCTTGCAATGACGTCTGACCTCCTCAATATCAAGAGCGGATTTGTAAAATTCAACAATTTCAGGAGTCTCCAAATCACCGGAAAAACCTCCGACAAAAACACACCCGCCAACCTGCACACCTTCTGATAAGGTCTCAAGGAACTTGACTGTAGCAATACATCCGAGGCTATGGCCAACAAAATAGGTGTCTGCGTCAGATTCAACAACCACACGGTTAAGATGCGCAAGCCACTCTGATAATTTAGGATGTTCTCCACCGGGCATGCGGGGCGCGAAAACAGCACAGCCGTTTTCAGCCAATTCACGCTTGAGCCACGGGAACCAATGATTATGTGGGCTGCCATTCCACCCATGCACTAGAAAAACTCGCTTGGTGTGTCTCATCTCTAAATTCTAACAAAAAAGTAGAAATCTCGCCCAATTCAAGAGGCTCCAATATATACTAACTCAACGCTATAGCGTACAGTTAGTATACATTGACGAAATAATGGAAGTATAGCAGGATGACTTTAGATTCAAAAAACGGAGGTTCTATGACTAAAAGATTGTTCCTTACTATTCTTCTCTTCCTGTGCTGTTTTCAGCCAGCACTCGCACAAATCGTCCGCCATGTGGCACTGTTTGCTGTACTCGCATGCACATGGTGGGCACTCACTTCGCTACTACTACACCGATGGATGAATGTACCGTTTGCGCTTGTCGCCTGCTACATGCTGTTTACTATCAGCGTGTACCGCAAGGCGCGCAAGATGGAGAAAGGAGAAAATCAATGAAAGCAGACCAAAGGCGTTCGCCCCAGCGAACGCCTCTTTCTTTGCTTCTCTTTCTTAAAGATTTAAGTTGACGAGACACCACATTTGCGTACTATGAGCACCAGAAACAACGTTCGCCGTCTCGTAGACGGCTTTGAAACAGGAGGAAATACTATGATTGAACGATATGCGGATAAAACAATCACCGAAATGTGGACTGATCGTGAGAAAGTGAGACGTTGGCAAAAAACTGAACTTGCGGTCATCAAGGCTCGTGAAAAAGCGGGCATTATCCCAAAAGGAACTTATTGGACTATTACGGATTCACTACTACAAGCAGGCCCATGCGACATTACATGGTGGAAAGAACGCGAGGATGTGCTTCGTCATGACCTCAACGCGTGGCTGGAAGAGCGAATGCGCTTCATCCCCAGTGAGTTTCAGCAGTACTTCCACCAAGGACTCACCTCCTATGACACTGAAGAGCCCGCATTTGCACTCATGCTTGATGCGTCAACGGGGCACATCATTACTCTGGCGGAAAAGCTCCTTTCCGCACTGCATGAAAAAGCGTTGAAATTCCGCTGTACACCCATGAACGGCCGCACACACGGCCAAGAAGCGGAGCTTCAGTCCTTTGGGAAACGATGCCTTACATGGTTCCAAGATCTCCAATGGACAGAAGCGACACTCAATCAGATCAGGACCTCAGACCTGAAAGTCTCCAAACTCTCTGGAGCAATGGGGTCGTACAGTGGGCTCTCTCCAGAACTGGAACAAGCTGCACTGGCAGAAATGAAGTTAGAACCATTCTATGGTGCGACGCAAATCATGCCACGCATCCTTTACGCGCCGCTTGCATCAGCTCTCGCGGACATCGCGACTGTCTTAGATAAAATCGCCACCGATATTCGTCTGGGCGCGCGAAGTGGACGGCCGCTCTGGCACGAGCCGTTCGGGAAAAAACAAAAAGGCTCGTCGGCCATGCCGCACAAAAAGAACACCATCTCTACGGAGAAGGTTGAAGGTAT
>MHRQ01000013.1:33458-41024 GCA_001821015.1 Candidatus Taylorbacteria bacterium RIFCSPHIGHO2_02_FULL_46_13 | reverse complement strand
GAGAACATCAAGACATGGGAGGAGCGCGCGATTGAGCAGTCGTCCATTGAACGCGTGTTCTGGCCCGACCTGTTCCACGTCGTTGCGCATGCGCTCGTAACTATGACCAAGGTCATCACGGGGCTGGTAGTTTATCCCGACAACATGATGCGCGAAATCATTGACTCGCGCGGCACCTACGCTTCAAATGAGGCCAAAGAATTCCTCGTCAAACACGGATCCCCAGTGGGTATTGGACGTGAGGACGCCTACCGAATCGTTCAATTAGCATCCTTCAATGCATTCTGGCGTGGTAGACATGAGCCGCCAGCGAACTTCAAGGAGTCAGACACGCTCTTCCAAAAATTCAATGATGACGCAAGGCAAACCTATAACCCCCGACGTGGAGATTCGATTGAAATTATCATCTCCAACGCTGCGTTACAGTATAGTGATGAACTTGACGCAATGCCGGACGTTATTGATGAATGGAAAAAGAAACTTATGAATCTCTTCATTCCCAATGAAAGACTCAAAAAGGACTGGCATGCTCTGTTCCTTCCCTCACACGCCCTCAAACGCGAAGCGTTTCTGTTCACAGAAGTATTTGGGGCGTAAAGCCTCAACGCAACGCCGACATGTTACATGTCGGCGTTTTTTATTGCCTAGTGAGTGAGCGTAGAGAAAAAGTATCTTCTTTTTCTCTACCGAACGAGCGACAGCAACAAGGTGCTTCTCTGCACCTTATTTCAATTCAAAATCCCCTCTCGCAGTTCCACCCTGTTCTATTTTTGAAAGCGAAGCGGCTTTTTTTATTTCTTCTTCAAACTCTTTTACCAAACCAGAAACGGTAGGGGACGCAACAAGCACTGCCATTTCTCCCTGTTTCAAACCTTTTTCTTTTCGTAGCTCCTGAATCGTACGAATTATTTCTCGCACATCACCTTCTTTTTTAAGTTCTGGAGTAATGGTCGTATCAAGCTCCACCTCATGTACTATCTTTTCATCAACCAAAACTTTTTTTACATTAACCTCGTCCTTGATGAGTTCAAGCAATTCATTTGCCAATTTTGATTTTTGCTTGCCCCGTAGTGAGCCCCGCTCTACTACTTGGGGAGTTTTGATTTTTAAATTAGCTAATGGTTGGCGCACTTTAATCCCTGCTTTCGCGCGCGCTTCAAGCGCGAGTGAGACTATTTTTCGTGTTTGCTCCATATCAGAAAGTAGATGCTTATCTGTGCCGTGAGCTTGCGGCCAATCTTCTAGATGTATGCTTTCTTTTTCACCACCAACGGCTTTGTATAGATACTCGGCAAAAAACGGTGTAAACGGTGCCATCAACTTGGAAAGTTCAAGAAGCACAAATCGCGTTGTTGCAAGCGCGGACTCCTTATCCTTTCCCTCTTCCTTAAACCTGCCACGCGAACGGCGAATATACCACTGTGATAGATCGGCGATAAAATCGCGGACTGCACGGGTTGGCTCAAGGAACTTATAGCTCTCTAGGCCTTTTGTCACTTCATTGGTAAGCTGATCAAGCCTTGATAAAATCCACGTATCCAAGATATGAGAAGCGTGGGGCTTAGTGCTTAGAGCGTGGGGCTTAGTTGCATACAACTCGTAAAACGCAAGAACGTTTGTCGCAAGATTAAAAACTTTTTTCACTACTTCGTCCACGGTTCGCTCATCAAAATTTTTAGATTCGCCCGGCTGATTGACCGAGTACATCCAAAAGCGAAGTGGGTCAGCACCGTATTTCTCCATCATCTCGAGTGGATCTACGGTATTACCGAGTGATTTTGACATCTTTTTCCCTTGCGCATCAAGTAGGGTGCCACCAACAATGACATTTTTATAAGCTTTGCCTTTACCCATCAGGATACCTATAGCGTGCAGGGTGTAGAACCACCCGCGAGTCTGGTCGAGACCTTCAGAAATAAAATCTGCCGGGTACGGAAGTTTCTTGCCGCCAAAAAGTCTTTTGGGGAAATCAAAAGGATAATGGTCCTGCGCAAATGGCATCACGCCGGAATCAAACCATACATCCATGACTTCTTTGACGCGAGTCATTTCGCCACCGCAACTACATGTGAATTTCACTTCATCAATGTACGGCCGATGCAAGTCCAGCTCAAAATTCTCGTTGTGTGGCAAAATAGAAAATTCAAGTGGCTTCAATTCTGCGTTATGTATAAAATCTCCCGATGGCCTTATCCCATGAGTGTCAGACGGCTCTAACCCAAGCGCCGAGGAGAAGACAAGCCATGCGGGAGTCTCGTGGGTAATAATGAGAATAGTTTTGCCGGAGTATTTTCCCTCAAGCTCGTAGAGAAACTTGCCCACCCTCTTTTTGACGTCCGCATACGTTTCACCTTGCTTCGGTGCCCATACAAAACGATCGCGACCACCGCAGACGGTAGTCAGGTCGGCAATTTTATGGCCATCAAATTCACCGGAATTATATTCGCGGATACGCTCATCCTTCAAGAGAGACTCTGCGGGTAGACCCAGTTTCCCTCTGACAATGTCTGCGGTTTCTGTCGTCCGTAGAATCGGTGATGCAATGACAAGGTCTATATGAAGTTTTTTTAATTCTTGAACCGCTTTCTCTACTTGCTCCTTTCCCTTGTCAGTTAAATGACAGGTGCTTTCTAGACGGCTATCCAATATTCCCCTTGTATTATTTTCTGCCTCCCCATGTCGCATCACATAATAGGTATTTTTAGTTTTCTTCGCGAGGTCTGCAATAGAGCCTATAACTTTCTCCTTTTTGCACATCTGGCACTTCCACACAGGAAGTGGCGTGCCCCAGTAACGCTCGCGCGAAATTGCCCAGTCTTTCACGTCTCTAAGCCACTCGCCAAAACGCCCCTCTTTAATGTACGAAGGTTCCCAATTGATACTTTCGTTTTCTTTCACCAGCGTATCGCGAAACGCCGACATTTTGATGTACCACGAGTCTCGGGCAAAATAGATTAAAGGTGTGTGACAGCGCCAACAATGCGGGTATGAGTGAGAATATTTTTCTTTTGCAAACAGAAGTCCGCGATGTGCAAGGTCTTTGATGATTTCTACATCGGTTGCTTCGTCTTTGACAAACTTCCCTGTAAGAAAGCCTGTTTCACTTTTAAATGTGCCGTCATCATTAACCAAGTGGTACTTCGGTAAATCAACTTTATTTCCAAGCTCAAAGTCATCCTGCCCATACATGACCGCCGTGTGCACAATGCCAGTTCCATCAGTTGTCGTAACAAAATCTGCTGCGTATACCTTGAACGCATTGGGTAATTTTTCTTTCTCCTTACCTACAATATTGTCCTTCAGAAATGGATACAGCGGTTCGTATTCCAGACCAACAAGATCTCTGCCCTTCATTTCCTCTGAATCTGTGAACTCTTCGCCTCTATCTCTAATGAGACTTATCAATCTCTCTTTTGCAAGTATCAAATATTCTCCCCTTACTTTTACTTTTACATAATCAATATCTTTTCCGACTGCCAGCGCCACGTTCCCCGGAAGCGTCCACGGGGTTGTCGTCCATGCCAGTAGATACGTAGATATTCTACTTTCAACCTTCAACTTTTCACTTTCAACTATTCTGAACTTCACTGTAACCGCAAGGTCTTTCACATCTTCATATCCTTGCGCGAGCTCGTGCGAAGAGAGTGCGGTGCCACAACGCGGACACCACGGCACCACCTTATAATCTTTATACAAAAGCCCTTTCTCATATACGGTCTTTACAATATTCCAGAGCGACTCTATATAGTGAGGCTTGTAAGTAATATATGGATCTTTCAAATCAACCCAGTAACCGATCCGGCGCGTAAAATCTTCCCACTCATGCACGTAGGTCCAAACGCTGTCTTTGCATTTTTTATTAAACTCCGCGATGCCATACTTCTCAATTTCTTTTTTTGACTTCAATCCGAGCTCTTTTTCTACTTGCAACTCTACGGGGAGTCCATGTGTATCCCATCCACCTTTGCGGCGTACATGAAAGCCCTGCATTGTTTTAAAACGAGGAATTGCATCTTTAAATGCGCGCGCTTCCAAGTGGTGGATCCCGGGACGCCCATTAGCCGTTGGCGGGCCTTCATAAAATACAAACTCTTTACCAGAATTTTTGTTCTTTTCCAGAGACTTCTCAAAGATGTCATGGTCGCGCCAAAACTGGAGGGTTCTTTCCTCTTGTTCTACCAGTTTATTTTTAGGTTTATCACTCATATAATACACTGAAATCAGGTCATTTTTACCCCGTCACAAATCAAAAATACGGGGTAAGACATCTAACAATCCGACTCTGCAAAAACTATTGTAACATAAAGCCCCTCCAACAATTTGTGATGGGGCTAGCATTTTTGACAGCTATTATAAAAGTGGGACCAAACTACATTCGTTCGGGAACTTTGATTCCCAAAATCCAGAGACCATTCTCCATCACCGTACGAAAGGCTTTGGTCAGTGCCAGTTTGTATGGCGAATGTGGATCATCTTTATCTACAATTTTTTCTTGCGCATAAAAATTATTAAATGATGCGGCAATTTCAATGAGGTACGTACTAATATATTGCGGCGCAAACTCTGCGCCCGCACGTTCTACCACTTCTGGGAAATGGGACAATAATCTTTCAAAAGATCTTGTTTGCCACTCATGTGGAAGTCTGACTTCTACATTACCTGTAGAAGTCAGACTTCCACGAACCCCCTCCGCTTTCGCCTTTTCTAAAATAGAGTGCGCGCGTACTGCCGCATACTGCAAATACGGACCTGAATCCCCCTCAAGCGAGACAGACTTTTCCAAATCAAAAATAATATCACTGCCAATAGACTGTCTCAAAATTGAATATTTAATAGCGCCAATGCTTACCGATTCTAACGTTACTTCGTCAGCCTTTCTTTCACTTTCACTAAATTTTTCTTTGAGTTTAGAAACTATTGAGAAAATCAACTCATCAGCCGTTATAACGCCACCTGTTCGCGATGACATCTTACCAGTTGGAAGTCGTAGCATGCCGTGCGAAACATGCTTCACACGTGAAGCATGTTCTTTATCTATCTGCCGAAATGCTTCAAGACCAACGGCAAAAACCCCATCCTGCTCATTGGCAGTAATAACAATAGAAGCGTCTGCGGGATATTTTCTTGCTTTTGCAACATGTAATGCAAGCTCTTTCGCCTCGTATGTCGGCAAGCCTTGAGAAGTGATATAGACACGTGTGTGAAGTTTTGGATTATGTTTTTCAGCATGAAATACAATAGCACCATCACTCTCCTGAAATAACCTTCCTAAGAACTTTCGTACAATTTCAAGCCCTGGTTTCGCCATCTCGCTTTCAAAAAAATTAAAATCAAATTTCGTGCCGAGTTTTTTATACTGCCCGTCAAAGTACGCAAGGCTGACTTTCCGTCCCCAATCATAGAGCTTATTAATTTCAGAGTCAGATCGGTCATAGACTTTCCGATTTATCTCTTCAATTGCGTCCTTTTCACCTCCTTCATATGCGGCTGATCCGAGCTGGTACGCATGTCCTAAATACTGCGCCTGCGCCTCGGGTGAAAGCGAGTTTAGTGGGTTCTCGTCTCGCTCGGGTACGCTCTGCATTCCCCAGATTGCTTTGGCGACATGCAGACCTACGTCTCCCTGATAGCACGCACGCTTCACCTCGGCTCCTTGTACTTCGTATAAACGCGCGATTGATTCGCCAATGGTGTTAGACATTAAATGGCCAATGTGAAATTCCTTGAATGGATTAGGGTCAGTGTACTCCACCATTACTTTTTGTCCTTTCAACGCAACACTTCTTCCATAGTGTTCCCCCTCCTTCAAAATGTGTGAGACAGTATCACTAAAATACTCACGCTTGAGGAAAAAATTTATGAACCCGGGGCCGGCAACTTCCACTTTTTCAATTTCTTTTGGTAAATTTTCTGAAAGCTCTGAAACTAACTCGCTCGCAAGCGCTTTGGGATTAGTTTTTAAAATCTTAGCAGACACCATAGCGACATTGGTCGCATACTCACCATGAGTTTCATCATTTGTTGCTTCCACAGAAAAAGAAACATCGGATACCCCCCACTTTTCAAGCGCCTCTGTAATATTTTTTTTTAATTTCTCTTTCATTATTGTTTTATAACAGTTTCAACTATTGCCAAAAAGTCATCGGCAACTTTCTCAAGTGGTTGGCTCGCATCAATTACCTTGTGCGGTACTTTTTTGAAAAAAGCCCGAAACCCTTTATGAACGCGTCTGTGAAAATCTAAATCTCTGTTATCGAAATGGGTCTTTTCCCCAACTCTTTTGGAGATTCGCCTAAGCCCAATCTCTGGAGCAACATCCAAGAACACATACAAATCCGGTATTGCACTGTTCAGGAAAACTTCACGAGTCTTCCAAAATAATTTCTCCAAATGCCTTCCGTCCTGTCCATATAATTGGTACGCATATGTTGATGAATCAAAGCGATCTGAAATCACACTTATTCCCCCATTCAAAGCGGGGGCAATCTTTGACTTAACATGATCAGCGCGTGCCGCCCAGATTAAGCCAAAGAAACTCTCTGCACAAATATTCTTATACTCCTCCCGGTGCGTAATATCACGAATGTGTTCCGCAAAGGGTGTGCCCCCCGCTTCGCGCGTAGTAAGAATAGCAGAACCAAAAAATTTCTTTGCGGTAGCAAGTATACTTGTTTTGCCCGCTCCTTCCCCACCGTCTATGACAATGAATTTGCCCCTGTGCATGCCAAGTATAGTAGCACAAAAGCACTAGCGCGCTTGGGTCAAAAACTCTTCAAGAAGCGTGAACGTGTCTTCAGGATTACGCACTGATTTAGTTTCAATAACTCCCACCACGGTCTCATCGTTGCCTCCAGGAAAAAGTGCGTCGCCGATATAGAGACAGCCTTTCTTGTTCCAGCCCATCAATTTGATTAACTGGTTGATGTTATAGCCCTTATGTTTTCCTTTCTGTATGTAATCAAGACAAGTGGTGCCGCCAATCTTGGCCTCGATTGTCCCTGACGAAAGCGGGTGCTGGAAAAGCAGCGCTTTTCGTTATGAAAAATCAGGATCAAACGTCTCCTTTTTTGCCAACACCTCATGGTGTCCCAGAAGACTGTACGATATCTGACAACCGCGATCTTGAAATCAGCTTCGTCCGTCACCGGCCATGTGCGCACGATAGATTATATGTGGTTCGTGATTTCCTCTTTTTCTTTTTCAGACAACACCCGTCGCCACAACTGTGCACTCGTGAAAGCATTCAGCGCATGATTGCCATTCTGGCCGAGATAAAAACAAGGGAACTCTCCCATTTGCTTGCCTATCTGTTCTAGGTGCGCGCCTGACACGATGACAATGTCCGAGCCACTCTCCTTCAAGTAAGAGAATGCCTCTTTCATCCGAGGGGCAACAACCGAACGGGTCCGGGTAACGGTGTTGTCCATGTCAAAAAAGAAAGGGTGCTACATCTCGTGTCTAGGCACGGCGAAGAACTTCATTAATCTTTTTAGCGATAGCCTTGAAATCTTTTTCTTTTTTGCCGCGCGTAGTTTCTGCGGGCGTACCAAGACGGATTCCAGAGGG
>MHRQ01000013.1:22559-33447 GCA_001821015.1 Candidatus Taylorbacteria bacterium RIFCSPHIGHO2_02_FULL_46_13 | reverse complement strand
CCATGCCAATTGCCCCGAATACATCAACAAGCACTAAGTGGGTGTCGGTGCCATCAGAGACAAGCCGCCAGCCTAAGGCTTTAAGTTCATCTGCAAGGGCTTTTGCGTTCGCAACAACCTGCTTTGCATACAATTTAAAGGCGGGCGAGCTAGCTTCTTTTAAAGCCACTGCCATAGCTGCAACTTGGTTTAAATGTGGTCCACCTTGCATACCCGGAAAGACTGCTTTATCAACTTTTCTATAGAGTTCGCGTGAATCAATACGAGAGAAAATAATCGCCGCGCGCGGACCACGGAGCGTTTTGTGCGTGGTGGACGTTACAATGTCCGCATACGGAAACGGGGATGGATAGACACCTCCTGCGACAAGTCCCGCGATATGCGACATATCCACCATGAAATGAGCGCCGCACGCTTTCGCGATCTCGCTAAAATTTTTCCAATTGATGATGCGCGGGTAGGCAGTAAATCCGGCAACAATCACGGCGGGTTTTTGTTCAAGCGCAATCTTTTTTAATTCTTCATAATCGAGCAGTTCTGTCCCCCGTTCTACTCCGTAGGAAACTTGCTGCCAAATTTTTCCGCTGACTGAAACTTTATGGCCGTGCGTGAGGTGTCCTCCATGGTCAAGCGACATACCCATTATTTTCCCTCCCGGAGGAACGAGCGCAAGGTACGCCGCAATGTTTGCCGGTGAGCCCGACAGAGGCTGCACATTCGCGTGCCATTTTCCAAAAGAAAGATCGAAAAGATTGAGGGCGCGGGATTTGGCGAGTGTTTCAATCTTATCCACGATGTGATTTCCGCCATAATAGCGAAATCCGGAGTATCCTTCAGCATATTTGTTTGTTAGTTCTGATCCAAGCGCTTCTAGCACATCTTTGGAAACATAATTCTCCGAGGCGATTAAATTAATCACCTTTTTCTGCCGCTTACGCTCGGCATCTATAAGTTTCTTGATTTGAGTGTCTTTCATCCCGTTAGAAATTATCTAGTTATGAACTTATTTCTCTATTTATACACCTGGAAAACTACTCTTTTGAGTATAAACCCCGACATACTACGATCGCACAGCGCGACCTATTTCTAACGGGATTCATCTTCGCCATTCTAGCAATTTTTACCAAAAAGAAAAGCCGCGAGATTGCTCTCGCCAGCCATGAATACTTTTTGCTATTTGGGCACTCTTGATTTACCACCAAGAATTAAATTTCTGATCGTCCCTTCCGGCCAATCTTTGCAAAACTTCGGCTCTCGACAACCGCACATCGCTAAAGCACACACTCCTGAAATCCCCTTCCTTTAAGCCGAAACCAAGTATATCTCGTCTGCTCCGGGTTCGGCGGGCCAGAAAATATCGGACGTGCTCATTAATTCAATATACTGGGCATCAGGACCATCAATATAGAAGCCGTGAAATTGCCAATCAAGAGGAAATAACTTCCGTAAATGCGGCAAGGGGTTAGAGTTCATAAGAAAAGAACCAGACAGAAAAGCTTGGATAGAATCAAGGATGTGTTCCCCACGATGCGTTCAACCTCGCTCCTCAATACTCTTACATCAATCTGCCTGATATTCTGAGTCCATGACACGCCTCAAGGCATCCCGCAACTCATCATTGTCGGTCCAACTGTATTTCTTCATTTATGGATTCTCCACAATCTCGCGGATTAGCTCACCACTTACAAGTAGGTGACACTCTCACCCGTTCAAATTTCTGAAAGAAAATTGTTTGAGCATTTTGTTGTAAACGGAAACGCGCTTTTGACCCACACAGGCAGACGCCCCTCCTAATTCAGACACGATAATACACAATCATAGCAATTATGTCAATATATACTAACTTTACGCTATAGCGTAAAGTTAGTATATATGGGAATTCTTGAAAAAGAAATGCGAAAGCGAACACGAAGAAGAAATTTACAAAAAATCCTTCTGCGCACGGTCGCGGCGGCAGGATTCATGAGTATTGCTCTCCTCGCTCCAAATGCGCTGCAGGCGCTTGCCAAGCTTGGATTCATTAACTTCAAACGCAAGTACCAAGAGAAAACGCTCATTAATCGTTCACGCGACCGTCTCATCAAAGCGGGTTTGCTTGCAAGAAATGAAGAGGGTCTGCTTCGCCTCACGCCAAAAGGCATGGCGAAGTTGCGCCAATTAGAGCTTGTTGATTACAAACTTCCCCGTCCCAGACGGTGGGATGGCAAATGGAGAGTGCTGATTTTTGATATTAAAGAGGAGCGAAAGAGCCTGCGAGATAAAGTTCGGCGCACGCTTATCGCGCTTGGTTTCAAACGCCTACAAGACAGCGTCTGGGTATACCCCTATGACTGCGAAGATCTAATTACGCTTCTTAAGGCTGATTTTAAAATTGGCAAAGACCTCCTCTATCTTGTTGTGGAAAAGATGGAATATGATGTGCCGTTACGAAAACAATTTGGGCTTGCACTACCATAGAGAAGAAGGAGTGAGTAAAAAGAAAAGGCGTTGGACTAGGATCCGAAGATCGTACCAGCGCCTTTATTGGTTTGTTGTGGCTAGGCCACTCGATGGGCTGTGCATAACTTTCCCACCTCTATTGTACGTCCCCCTACCCGCCTTAAAATGCTCTG
This sequence comes from Candidatus Taylorbacteria bacterium RIFCSPHIGHO2_02_FULL_46_13, assembly GCA_001821015.1. Lineage (GTDB taxonomy): Bacteria > Patescibacteriota > Minisyncoccia > Phycocordibacterales > DSPV01 > 2-02-FULL-46-13. The sequence continues at coordinate 30,835 of MHRQ01000013.1, read as the reverse complement.
CTATAATGACCAGAATGATTATGAAACCCTACAGTGAGCGCTCTCCTGATTCACAGTACCAGCGGCTTTTGTGCGATGTACTGGAGCACGGTGAACGCACGATAAGCCAGCAAGGAACTGACGCACTCACACTCATCGCACCTGCACCTTTGCGATTCCGATTAGAAAATGGGTTTCCTATCATCAACGAGCGCAACATGGCTCCGAAAGAATCGGAAAATTTACCCGTTACCGTTTGGAGACAAGCAATCGCAGAAATATTCGCATTCATTAATGGTGTTCGCACACAAAAAGGTCTGGAGGACTTTGGTGTGTTTTGGTGGAAGTCATGGCTCACACCAGAAAAATGCGCGAAGCGCGGACTTGAAGCAGGGGACAACGGCCAGGGTTCGTACGGCGCCGCATTTCATGACTTCCCCACTACAAAGGGCACAACGTTTAACCAGTGGAAGCATATTGTTGAACAAATAAAAGAAGAACCGCAACTGCGCACGCACTTCGTAACGCCATGGATTCCACAATATATTGGGCGTGGGAAAGGAAAGACACAGAAAGTTGTTGTGGCACCATGTCATGGTTGGGTGCATGTCCGTGTTATCAATGGCAAGCTTACCTTGCATATGTTCCAACGTTCCGCCGATACGCCCGTAGGCGTACCTTCAAATATGGTGCAGTACGCGGCACTGACACTTGCGCTTGCGCAAGCAACAGGACTGGAACCCTACGAATATGTGCACAGTTTTTCAGACGCGCACATTTATGTGAATCAAGTGCCAGCGGTAGAAACAATGCTTGCCCGCGAACCGCGTCCACTGGCAACGATTGCCCTTGACCCATCCATCAAAGATATTTTTGCATTCCGTAAAGAACACTTCACGATTTCAGACTATAATCCTCACCCGGGTATTAAAGCTATTCCTGTCGCTATTTAGCCTATGAGCCTCTCAATATACGTTGCCGTTTCAGAAAATGGCGTCATCGGCAAAGAAAATACCTTGCCATGGCGGCTTTCTGCCGACCTCAAACGGCTGTCTGCAATAACAAAAGGACACACAGTTGTAATGGGACGTAAGACTTTTGAATCTATCCTCGCACGTCTTGATAAGCCGTTACCCGAGCGGAAAAGTATTGTGATTACACGACAGCCCAACTATAACGTTCCTGATAGTTGTGTGGTGGCACACACTATAGACGAAGCTCTTTCTATTCTTAATCCAAAAGAAGAAAATTTTGTTTTTGGTGGATCTGAAGTCTATAAGCTCACACTTCCCTACGCGGATAAAATCTACCAAACTGTGGTACATGTAAACCTCCAAGGAGATGCGATATTCCCAACTTTTAACAAGTCAGATTGGTCTCTGGTACAATCAGAGAACTTTAAAAAAGATGAGAAAAATGAATTCGACTATAGTTTTCTAATGTATGAACGAAAAATAAAAAATGCCTGACCGAAAAAAAATTGAAGAAAATCGGTTCATCAACATGGATACGGTTCGACTTGAGAGCCAGCGTAAAACGATGGAAGAGATAAAAAAACAGGACCACTGTCCGTTCTGTATTGAAAATTTAGCGATATACCATAAAAATCCGATTCTCAAGGAAGGAAAATTTTGGTTACTCACAGAAAACCAATGGCCGTATGCAAACATCAAACATCAGCTGCTCGCGATATATAAAACGCATGTAGAGCATATTAAAGATCTGGATCCTGAAGCAGGAAGAGAACTTTTTGAAATGTTCGGGCAAGAATCGGCGAAACGAAATATGTCAGGTGGCGGAATCGCGATTCGATTCGGATCGTCAGAATACGGAAACTACGGGTCAAGTGTTTATCACATTCACGCACATCTGATTGAACCCGATTTACAAACACTGGGTGAAACTGAAACGTGGAAATTCAAATTTGGGCAACCAAAAGGCTATAAGAGCCCGAAGAAATAGTCGACAAAACTATTGAAGCGGACGCGCAAGCGCGTCCGCTTTTTTATTTTTCCGGCTCTACGTAGATTATTTCAATTCCTTTTGCGCGTAGCACACGTTCCTGGTCCAACATTTGATATCCTCCTCCGTAATAGAGTTTGGTAATGCCAGAATATGCTAGTAATTTTGCGCAGGGCGGACAAGGAAAAACCGTCACATATATTGATGTTCCAACAAGTGACCTACCTTCTCTAGCCGCCCACGCGATCAAAGAAGCTTCCGCGTGAAATATCGTTGAAAGTTCTACTTGTACTCCTTTATGGAAACTATTTCTCGGGTCGCCTTCAGTGTAGTGAAGATGCTTCGCTGGCACTGTATTATTGTGGGCAATCGAGATTATTTTTCCATTATCAATTAAAGCGGCTCCTATCCTACGCCACCAATCCGAGCTTTTTTCGGCTTCTACTTTAAGTTTGCTTATAACTTCGCGGTCAAACCGCTCACAGGAAATCTTTTGATCAGCCTGCACAGGCTTTTCTTCCATAGACTTGTGCTTGTCCCAGCGTAGAAACACGCTATCAAAAGTAACCTTTTTACTCTTGAAGGCTTCCCCTGCAAGGTCTTTACAAACATCCTCGTCGGGCATAACTATTTGCTCGGCTGTAAACTTGGAAACATCTTTTGCCTCAAGCACGCTGATTTTCTTCACGAGCCCCCAACTCTCAATCGCCTTTTTTATAAGCTCCGGAGAAAGCTGGCGAATTTCTTTTGCCAAATAGTCGTACTTTTTGATAAGCGTCTCTCCAAAAATAAAAACTTCATCGGCATCGGCGTGCTTGTCTAAAAATGCACGATACCCTTCGTGGAGCACCGGTATGTATGCGATAACTATTTTTTTCACGGAACCTGTCTTATTAAAAAACGCGTACATGAGCCATGAAATCTTCGTTGCGAAAAATGCGAAACGAGAGGAAGCGATGCTAGTGGGGCATCGTTGACGAGCGGTGAGCGTTTTGCAGCAGAAGATTTCATGGCGTAATAGCGATATTTTTGATAAGACAGGTTCTAATATTACTTCCCTTTCACCTCGTCCATTACATCTTGAATAGTTTTGATGAGCCGTGGCGTAAGAGCTTGGCCTAGATACTTTGCCGTACCGATTTGCAAAAGTCTGATTTTGGCACTCGTGGTCGTCGTTGCCATCCGCTCCAACACAACCACCTTGCCGCAGTAGCGCGAGACTTCTTTGAGAGATTTCTTAGAATAGGTATCGCCAGTGGCAATTAGAACGTCAGGCCGCACAATCTTTATAAGCTCCCACTTCTTAGCTTCAAGTGGTTTGCAGACGACAAGGTCTACAGGCCGCAAGTGCGTAAGCATCTCAAGACGCTCGGCCTCGGGTACAACGGGGCGCTCTGGGCCTTTGCGAGCTTTCACTTTTTTATCGCTGTCCACGCCCACAATGAGAATATCCCCGTGGCGCTTCGCTTCCTCCAAATAGCGAGCATGCCCCACGTGCACCATGTCGTATGCTCCTTGGGTCAATACAATCTTTAGACCCAACCCTCGCAAGTGCGCGACGATTTTACCAAGTCGCTGGTAGTTTGGTATCAAACGATCCTGAAAATTTGACGCGGCACCGAACATTCCTTTATACGATGGCGTCTGTGGGCTTTTCATAATTACTACAGGATAGCAGAACCGGAAAGTATTTGCCAAGTTGCGGTTACAGTACTTTTCATGCAAAAAGAAAACGCTGACCATGGGTCAGCGTTTGAAATCCTCACACCATAACCAGGTCGGTGACATTGGGGTGGTTACTCCAGTACCACTGTAAGGCTTCCGGTGCGTACCCGTACGTAAGACAGAGCACTCGGGCAACAAAGTTAGGCGTATGCTGTCGCGTGAGAATCACATTGTTCTGGCTAAGAGCAAAGAGAAAGCGAGGTTTACAGAACCTTTCACTCGCTTCTTTGACCGCCTTGCTGAAACCAACCGAGGGATATCCATCAAGGGCAACAACCGCATCGGAAATTTCCACAAAATCCCCGATCTCCGAATTGTGTGGATTAAACGGCAGGTCTTTGGTATTGAAATTGAGTATTTCAAAACCTGCTTGATGTAGTGACTTATCAAGCTTATCCCAGCGTGCGTCAAAGGACGCACGAACTGCCGAACTACAGGCGTGCAATGCACAGTCAATGTAGATTTTCTTCATAGTAATGTTCTCCTTTCTTCATTTTAATACAGGAATGGAAAAGCGACAATCGTACCACTATGGTACCATTCGTACGAATAGGAGAATATAAAAAGAAGGGTAAAAAATAGCACCCAGTTCGTTGATCTCATTTTGGATGAGAGAGTCTGGCGAAAAGTGGCCGATACATGTCATCTTCTATGGCGATACGCAACTCATTTTTACGAACTTTTTCGCAAAATTCAACCGGCGCATTTTCAATAACAGCGAGTGGGCAGCGTTCTCTGCCCTCGCCCATTACTAATACTGCCGCAGTGGCGAGACTGTCCACTACATTAGTGCGAGAAAACTTAAGTTTCCTACCAAAGATATCAGGGGTACCTCGATAATCTCTAATACCCCTTATCCCAGCGTAGCCAATGCAAACACCAGTAACCCCTGCACGCAGTGGAACAGTTCGGCTATCAGTAATTACTACGCCCAATCGCTTAAGGTGATATGTTGCCATCAGCACTTTGCGTAATACATGTGCTGACTTAAAGCTACCGCGCGGTAAGAGAATCAGCTTTCCATTGGCATTTGATTTATCTATTCCTGCAGAGGCCATCACCGCCCCGTCTTTAACGGTAAGCCAGACATACTTTGTTTTTATCGCTAGTTCACTTTCATCGCGGATAAGCTTTTCTTCAGTGAGCGCATCTTTAACAATTGCGGTTCTTCTTTCTGCTAGCGCAACAATTTTTGAAGTAACCACAACGATTGAGTTTTCTTTTACTTTTCGTAGATGTATTGTGATAAAGCCAACGAGATCCTCCCCTTCCTTAAAGATTTTGGTTGTAAGAGCAGTTACTTTCATGATTGTTTCGCTCTCAAAAGTCTGAGGCCCAGATAGGACAAAGGTGTGTATGCGAGCCCCATAGCAACTTTGTACAGCCACCAGGTAATAATAACGCTTAACAATACAGATGTTGAATACACACCAACAAATGCAATAAGTGTGAAAAGCACCGTATCAATTAGTTGCGACCAGACATTAGAAAGGAGGGACCGTAGCCAAAAGTAACGATCTCCCCAAAACTTCCTGAAAAAGAAAAACGAAAATACATCTTGATATTCGCCAATGACGAATGCGACCACTGATGCAACTGCAATGCGCATAGAGATACCGAATATCAGGTTATACCCTTCTTTTGCCCAGAGACCGTCGGGAGACCACGGAGCCCACAGGGAGATAAAAGAATAGAGAATGAACAGAACGGTGCTTACAAGGCCTGCAAGCACAAAGAGTTTTGCAATAGACTTTCCGTATACTTCACCAATTACGTCTGTCATCATAAACACAACTGGGAAAGAGAATACCGCGACTGATAGATGAGAACCAAAAAGAAATGGCATGAGTTTAAGACCAAGTGTGTTGGCGGCAAACAGCGAGGTGATGTAGAGGGAGAGACAAATAATTATTTTCTTGAACGAGCCTTCAGAGAGTTGAATCATGGTAGAAAAATTACACGATTAAAAAACCGCCCACAAGAGCACGGGGCGGTTTTTTATTGACCGTTGTACTCTTGGGGATTAGACGCTGGCGGAGAACCGCACGAATCCTGACCAAGTATTTATATTTTTGTTTAGCAACATGGCAGTGGAATTAGATGTAGTATTTTCTATTGGTTTTGTCCATTTGCACCCTCATTGAACCATTCGTACGAATGGTTCAATGAGGGTGGTATTGGAATAAATTATATAACTCGACTAGTAGTATTTCCTTTGCGTGTAATTTTCTCTTCATATCAATCTTCACTCTAGTACAATTGCTAAATGCAGTCCAGCACCCATAGACTCTAAGCGAGGAATAATTTTCAAGAACATTGCGCAGGCGAGCTGGCTGGTCCGTCAATGACCACGAGTCTGCGAGTGGCTTTTGACGGCAGCGAGCCTCGCCCTAACACCAATTTTACAGAACCGAGCAGTACCTCTCTGGTAGCCTATGGTGCAGAGTGGAACAAAAATTCACAGACATTTTTAATGAAAATGGTGCAAGGGAGAGCATAGGAAAACCCCGCGCTGGCGGGGTTTATCCGTGTTCTTGAAAATTGATTCCGAGCGACTATTTTACATCTACCCCCATTGAACGCGCTGAACCTTCAACGATTTTCATTGCCGCTTCTACATCGTTGGCATTGAGGTCTTTCAATTTTTTCTCGGCAATCGTTTTAAGTTGCGCTTTGGTTATTGAACCAGCTTTGCTCTCACGGCTCTTCCCTGCACCTTTTTCCACACCAGCAGCTTTAAGAATGAGATGGGTTGCAGGAGGAGTTTTAAATGCAAGACTAAAGGTTCGATCTTCAAAAACCGTAATCTCAACCGGGACCAATTCTCCACGCATTTCTTTCGTCCCCTCGTTAAAACGGGTCACAAATTCTCCGATATTTACCTTTGCCTGCCCAAGGACCGGGCCAATCGGAGGCGCCGGGGTGGCTTTCCCCCCTTCAACCGTTATCTTTAATGTGCGTGCAATTTTTTTTGCCATAGTATTGTATTAAATCTTTTTGACTTGTAAGTAGTCTAGCTCAACGGGAGTCTCACGTCCGAACATAGAAACCAGGACTTTAACCTTACCTCGTTCTTCATCAACCTCTCCGACCTTCCCTTCAAAATCCTTAAACGGCCCGTCCGCGATGGTAACCGCATCATCCACTGAAAGATCAATGTTATGTCTGACCGTATCAGAACTCATTCGTTTGAACAAATCTTCAACTTCAGTTTTGTTGAGCGGCACCGGATAAATTCCAGAACCGACAAAGCCGGTAACGCGCGGCGTATTGCGCACCACATACCACGAATCATCCGTAACAATCATATCCACCAAAATATATCCGGGATAAACTTTTTCTTGATCTTCAACGCGCTTGTTGCCCTTCACCTTAATTTTCTTTTCTGTGGGCACTACGACATTAAAAATCTTTCCCTCCATGCCAAGACTTTCAATACGCTGGCGAAGGTTACGCGCAACCGCATTTTCATACCCCGCGTAGGTGTGTATCGCGTACCAATTCCTCTCTTGTTCAAGTTTTTGTTTTGACATTTTATGAAATGAGCAACGCAAGTCCTTTGGAAAAAAGGTAATCAAAAAGACCCAGAAAGAGGGAAAAGGCGATTGAAATGCCGATTACAGCCACGGTAAAAGCAATGGCCTGCTTGCGCGTCGGCCAATTGACGTGTTTCATCTCTGCTCTTGTCTCTCTTAGATATTCGGTGATTCGCATAAGGTTTAGGGTTTAGGGTTTAGGTTATATGTATTTTCTGTCTCCATCTATAATCCTGTCCTCTCCACCCTCTATCCTATTAAATAAAACCGCCCCCGTGGGCTGATTCCAATATACTATTCCTTCGTGCCAGAAAAGTCAATCTGGAAAAGAAAAACCCTCCGTCCGCAAACAGAGGGTCCTTCAAGAAGAAGGAATGCCACCAGGGCACACAAAGAGCGAAGAACGCTACCGTAATGGTAGCGTTCTGGTAGCGCCCTCGCAAGCTCTAGATGTGGATTACCTAATCTCGTACGTTACCTAATTTCGTAAGTAATAGAGACATTTGAGATGAATTGGTTCTCGCCCGACGGAAGTTGTGCGGGAGCAGAATCAGCACTCATAGCTCCCATGCCTTTGGCATAGTAGACCGGATAAGGGTAGTTTCCTGACTCTGAGAAATTGACGATACGCACAAGTTTTACTCCCAAGTCTTTGGCAAGTTGTGTAGCTTTGGTCTGGGCATCTTCGATAGCTTTCTGTCGTGCTTCGCGCAAGACTGCGTCTTCTTTATCTACCGTAAACTGCAGGCCACTGACATCCGTAGCACCCAATTCTCCCATCGATCCGACAATGGTGCCTGCATCAGTAAGTTTCCTTACTTTAACTTCAACATTTTGACTGACTACATATCCAGCGAGTGTCTGTTTGCCTTGTGGATAGCCTGGATAAATCGCAGAGCTATATTCATAGCGTGGGTAAATATTATATCCAAGGGTTCTTATATCTTTCTCCGCAACACCGTTCTTCTTCAAAAACGAAAGGATATCGGCTACTTGTGTATTGACTTTATTCTGAGCATCAGACACCACCAAAGTCTCCTCCTGCACAGTAAAGGTAAACGTTGCAAGGTCGGG
>MHRQ01000013.1:12740-22529 GCA_001821015.1 Candidatus Taylorbacteria bacterium RIFCSPHIGHO2_02_FULL_46_13 | reverse complement strand
ATTGATGGTATTCGTTACCCCTACATCTCGGCCAACGTAAGAAATACTCTTAAACTCTTTGATCGCTGCGGCTAAGAGAAAAAGTGCGAGCATCACTGCAACAACTGCAACAACGCCCCTCGGCTTTGGAGAAAATATTACTTGCTTTGTATCTTCACTCATGTGCGTAAATATAAATTAATAATAATCACCACTAAAGACGAATAATAACCACTACTGTTACAACGTGCCAATTTGCCTGCGCGCCGCCTCAAGTAAGTTCTCAAACAGCGCAAGTACCGTCATGGGTCCTACCCCTCCAGGCACCGGAGATATCGCGGCAACGATATCCTTGACAGCCGCAAAGTCCACGTCTCCAACCACCCGCGGTGCTGGTATTTCTTCGGCAAGTTTTTCACCGTCCGAAACATTGATACCAACATCAACCACAACCTGTCCGGGGCTTACATGCTCACGTCCAACAAGGTTTGATTTGCCTACCGCAACGACCAAAATATCTGCCTGCTTAGTTGCTTGTGGTAAGTCATTGGTAAAACGATGGCAAACCGTGACCGTGGCATTGCGATTGAGAAAGGCGAGTGCCGCTGTTTTTCCCACCAAAAGCGAACGCCCGACTATCGCGACCTGTTTCCCTTCTATGACTACGTGGTAGTAGTCCAAAAGTAACAAAATTCCCTTTGCGGTAGCCGGCACAAATCCCTGGGGGTCATTTTCTAAAAGAGATCTTAAACTGTGCGCCGTGAGTCCATCAACGTCTTTACTTGGATCAACGGCTTCAAGAACCACTCGGCGGTCAATATCGCGAGATACCGGAAGTTGGACAATAATGCCATTAATAGAAGGATCGGCATTGAGCCGCTGAATCTCATACAGCACCTCGTCTGTTGAAACATCATTGCCAAATCCTACCAGCTCCACCGCGGCCCCGATTTCCTCGGCAAATTTCTGCTTTGCCGCGATGTACTCTCGAGAACGCCCCGATGAGCCGGTCTGTACGATCGCAAGGGTGGGGGTAAATCCAAGTTCGCGGACCGCACTGCGCAATTCAACCGCCTTCGTCTCCCTTATGATTTTTCCATCAAGTAGCAACATAAAGAGTATAAATATCTTTGTTGCCGTCGCTCGTTCGGAAGAGAAAAGACTTTTTCTCTTCACTCACTCGCTAGGCAATAAATCTCTCGTGAAAGCAATTGTATCACAAAATATCTACATAGACCGCAACGCTAACGCCGCAACTTCACTTTGTAATTTCCTCGTATTCCCATACTTGAGAAGCCCAAGGTAGGATTGGACCGTTTCGGTCTTACCTCCTTTTGCCTGCATATTTCTAAACATTCTTCTTTTTGTTGAAGTTCTCAACACCCGATGATTAGGAAAATTTACCCAGCCGAGAAAATCAACGCCTGATGAAATAGTTTTAATAGAAACTTTGTCGGGATGTAATTCTAAATGTAATCTATCGCCAAGAAAGCTCGTAATATTCGTAATTAAATTCTCAAGAAACACCTTGTCATCGGAAAAAATAACAAAATCATCGGCGTAGCGAATATAGTATTTTACTTTGAGTTTGTGCTTAACAAACTGGTCAAACTCGTTCATATACACATTTACAAAAAGTTGAGAGGTAAGATTGCCAAGCGGAAGTCCAACGCCACTTTTCCCGCTTGAAAAGCTTTGGATAATTTCTTCTAAGAGTCGGAGAATGTCCGCATCGGGAATATATCTGGACAGAATTGAAAATAGAATATTGTGGTCAATGTTCGCGAAAAATTTCCTGATATCGCATTTAAGGACAAAACAGGTTCTTGTATGATTCTTGCTTGTTTTATATGCAAAAGCGCGAAAGCGATTGAGAGCTTTGTGCGTCCCTTTATCTAAACGGCAAGAAAATGAATCAGAAATAAATGTTTTGTCGAAAAATGGATATAATTTTCGGTAAATCGCATGGTGCAAAAGTCTGTCACGAACGCTTGCTTTGTGAATGTCGCGCGGTTTCGGGTCGGAAATTCTGAAATGTTTGTATGGCCCGTGCTTGTAGGTGCGATTGCCTAAATCATTATGAAACGCTAGGATGTGCTCCATTAATCGTAGTTGAAAAATTTGCACGCCCGGCTTGCCCCGTTTTCCTTTTAAAAACTCCTGCCAAGCGCCAAGTAAATTTTCAACAGAAATAATATCTGCATATTTATGAGCCAGTTGGATTCGCATACCAATAAGGTTACCCCCCCCCCCGACGATTTTGCCAGTGCTTGAAAAATTAAAGGGCGCGTATTTGCTCTGGCATCAATATCATGAGCTTCTGCCTAAAACACAAAAGTATTCGCTCGGCAACCGTATAGACACGCTTTTTATTGAAAGTATTGAGGCAATTTCTACGGCGGCGTTTTTGCAAAAATCAGAAAAAATCCCATGGGTTCGCTTGGCGATACGAAAGACAGATACCACAAAAATCCTCTTGCTTATACTTTGGGAAACAAAGTCGCTGGACAGCAAAAAATACATTGCTCTGTCTGAAAAAATTAATGAGGTTGGAAAACAGCTCGGGGGCTGGAGCGGTCAGCTTATAAAACAAAACTCTCCCGACAAATAGTCGGGAGAGAAATGAAGAGAGTTGCGAGCACGGCTACCCTATAGTCGCGATTGAACCTGTTGTCGAGCCATTTGTAGTTACGGTTCCACTTCAAACCGTTGCGATAGAGATATCTCACGTAACGGTTGCCGTCCGAGTTGCGAAAATGCGCGCTTCACCGCCTATACCACTGCCCTTTGAATGCTCTCGGGGCTGTACCGAATTCGAAATCACAATTTCCTAGTGAAACACGCCAAGTATCTTCATTTTTTGCCCGTTTCCGCCAAGGCAGATTCGGGTGAAGTGTCTGCATAAGCCCTCCGTCCGAAGCTGTAAACCGCGGACGCTCTCAGCGTATGGATACTGGATTCGGTGTTGAACAATCGTAATCATTCAAATATTCACCTAATACCGATATTAGCTTAACATAAAGAAAATGCCCCGCACTTTTTCGAGAAAAGTGCGGGGCGAGGACAAAGGTCAAAGTGAACAAAGTGCAAAGTGACCGAGGCCAGAGTGTTAACTTGCGAGCACGGCCACCCTACAGCCGCGATCGAACCCGCGGCCGAGCCATTTGACGTTACGGTACCACTCCAAACCGTAGCGATAGAGATATCTCACGTAACGGTTGCCGTCCGAGCCGCGAAACACCGTCTGTGGAAAGACGATGACATCAACGTCCTTCGGAAGATACTTCCAGTTTTCTGGCTTCGCGTAGAAGTCAAACGCGCAGGCGTTCATCGAGTCCAGTTTCTGTGCCCGGGCAAGATATTGCTCGCCCTCAAGTACGCTTTCTCCTTCCGCAAAGACATTCGCCGTCGTGAGTCTGGACGGGTCAAAAACGCCGCAGAGCGTGTGTTGAATGATCGGATTTTCCTTGTCCGCCCAATCGGGAATTTCCGGTTGGACGTTGCCGTTGATGAAACCCTTGACCAACTCCAATGTCCTCTGAAGCAAATCCAGCACACCGCTGGTGTCCAAAATTCCTTTGAGGAATCGGGTGCGCAGTTCACTTTCGCGCCGCGTGTAGGTGTCAACTTGTTCTGGAGTCGGTTTTTGATTTGCTTTTCGATCGTCGGTAACAGCATGAGCCGTCATAACAATCCTTTCTGTTTTTGCCCGATGTCCATTAAGAACAGCGGGCGGTTTTATGTGTGCTGGACTCTTCGCCACAGCAGAGAATGGCCTATGGAGTAAGCCGCTTTCTGCTATGACGAATAAAGCCAGCGTATCAAAAAACTTGTAACAGTATACTATATTTATAGCGTATCTGTCAATGCTCTATATACTAACTCTACGCTATAGCGTAGAGTTAGTATATAGGCGAATTCTATGCATTGAACCGAAGTACCCTTACAAATCAAGGCTTTTCCCCAAGCTCTACGCGAGGAAATTTCTTTTGAGAGACGGTTCGCCCCCGCAATGCTCTTGCAAAAGAGAGGGCGAGCGGCCTTTTACTCGTACCGCAATGCTTCTATAGGGCTCTTTCGTGACGCCTGTCTGGCAGGGTATCCGCCAAAAACAAGGCCAACGAGGGTGGAAACCACAAGGCCTAACAACGCCCCGGAAATCGGAAAAACAAATTGCCAATTCACGCCAAGCCCGACCGAAAGAGCAATGGAGATAATAAAAGAAAGCAATGTCCCAAGTATAATTCCCACCAAGCCGCCAATCGCCGTGAGAAACACTGCTTCAAGTAAAAACTGCGCGAGAATATCCCGCTCGGTCGCCCCGAGGGCCTTCCGGAGGCCTATCTCGCGCGTGCGCTCGGTTACCGAGACCAGCATAATATTCATAATGCCGATGCCGCCGACAAAAAGCGCGATAGACGCCATCGCGATCAAAAACCATGTCAGCGCGGTTGTAATAGTCCCGAGGCGTGCCGCAAGATCTTCTTGCGTGGAGACAAAGAAATCATCTTTTGCAGGATCGTCAATGCCGTGCGATTCGCGCAATGTTGTGCGCACATCTTCGGCCGTTGATGAAACGTTTTTATCGCTATCCGCCTGAATAATGAAACGGTGATAATACTTGATACCAAACACGTAATCGCGTGCGGTTGTGTAGGGCATAATAACGGCTTCATCAAAATTAAAGAGCGACCCTCCGCCGGTCTTTGGTAAGACGCCAACCACCCTGAAGTTTCGATCCTTAATACGAACTTTCTCGCCGAGAGGCTCACTGCCATCGAAGAGCTGATCACGGACTTTGGAACCGATTACGATAGAATCAGCACGCGCCTTTACGTCATTTTCATCAAAGAAAAATCCTTCGGTCGGATGCAGGTCAAACATCTCTGCGATGAGCTCGGATGAGCCGAATATCGTGAGATGGTACGTGTTTGAACCATACACACCGGTCTCGGCCCCAAACAGAATCGGCATCAGACTCGCGAGGTGCGGCACATTAAACTTGCTCTTGAGCGCCGTGATATCTTTTTCCTTGAGTGAATCGCTAAAGACCTGCGCCACATCCGAAGGCCCCGACGGCTCGCGGCCCGGAATGACCGCGATGGTGTTAGTACCAAGCCCCTGCACCTGTCCCAAAATAAGCGCTTGCGCACCGGCACCGAGCGACATGACAAGGATAATCGCGGTGATACCAATGACAATCCCTAAAATAGTGAGTGCCGAACGCGATCGGTTGGTGCGCAATCCGGCAAACGCGGTTTCTATCGTGTGTTTGAGTGTCATATTATTTATTGTACGTTTCAGGTGCCGCGCGCTGGGTTACCAGTGCATCGGACTCAATCACTCCATCTTTGAGGCGAATGATGCGTTTTGCATTCTCTGCGGTATACGTCTCGTGCGTAATAAGCACGACGGTGTGGCCTTCATCGTTGAGGCGGCGAATAATCTCCATGACTACTTGGCCTGATTTTGAATCAAGGTTCCCTGTTGGTTCGTCAGCGAAAATGACAGAGGGATTGTTGACCAGCGCTCGCGCAATCGCCACACGCTGTTTCTCACCGCCCGAAAGTGTGGAAGGCTCCGCAGAGAGCCGATGAAAGAGCCCCACCGATTGAACCGCGCGAGTCGCCCGATCGCGCCACTCGCGCTCTGGCACGTTTGAATAACGCAATGGCAATATGACATTTTCTAACACCGAGGTGCGCGGAAGTAGATTGAAGGCTTGAAACACAAACCCCAACTTTTCATTGCGTATCCGTGCAATCTCTTCGGGAGTATAGGTAGAAACATCACGTCCTTCAAAATGATAGGTGCCACTTGAAAGATCATCTAAAAACCCGAGGATGTGCAACAGTGTTGATTTACCTGAACCTGACGGCCCCATCACCGCGACAAATTCTCCCTTTGATATGTGCAAGGAAACATCGCGAAGTGCCACAGTCTGTGTGGGTGCTTCGCCAAAGACTTTACCCACTTGCTCCACCCTGATGAGCGGGTTCATCTGGTTATTTTAGAGGAATAGCGACACTGACCCCCTGTGTAAGCCCCGAGACAATCTCAACCTCTCCGTTGGAACCTCTAAGACCCAGAACCACGGGACGATCAATGATTGTATCGCCCTGTTTCACCCGCACGACTTTACTTCCAGAAACATCACGCACCGCACGAATCGGTATCACCAGTACATTAACTTTCTCTCCGGAGAGCACGTCTATATTAGCGGTCAACCCTGAACGTATCCGGGAGTCCATCGCTAAAAAATTAAAAGTCACTTGATACGTTGCAACATTGTCTATCAGCGTCTCAGCGGGGTCAATTTTACTGATGAGAGCGCCGAACAGCGTATCACTGCCATACGCATCAAGGGTAACCGTGGCAGTATTTCCAACTGACAATTTTGCGATGTCAGCTTCCGGAACATTCGCTTCAATCTGGAATCCGCTGTTGCCAATAACCGAAACCACCGGAACATTGGCAGAAACCACCTGCCCGATTTTTCCATCTTGCGTGGTCACCATCCCGCCAAATGGAGACCGAATGGAAGACACCGCTACGGCATGACGCATACTGTCAATGTTCGCTTCATCCCCCAAGACTTTTGCCTCTACCGCTTGTATCTCTTCTGGCGCAGAACCCGAAAGACCCACGGCTAGATTCTTGTTGGCAAGGTCAAGACTGTAAACGGCACTATGGTATGCATCAACACCCGAAGAAACATTTGAGAGGGCTGTATTGATAGCGGTGCGGGAAGCGGAAATGCCTGCGCGATAGGTATCAATCGTTGTTTGAGTAATACCTTGTGCCGAAGTTAGCGCATTAACCGCCAAAGAAAGCTCATCAAGAAATGAGGCCACCGCGGTAAGATTTGCCCGTGTCTCGCTTGTCGCCACGGTCAGGTTACTTTCTGGCGCACTAGCTATGGTTGTTATAATAGTGAGACTTGCGGCACTCTGCTGCCAAACAACCAAGAGACTCTCAAGACTGACACGATCACGATTTAAATTTAATTTAAGTTGGACATCATTAACCGCGATGTTCACCTGCGCGGACGGGGAACGACCATTGTCAAAGAATTTATCAGCGGAATTTCGAACTGCATCATCAGCTTTCGTATAGGCATCGCGCAGTTTGTCCACTAACGATTTCTTTGCATCATCCAACGCAGCACGTGCCGCCGTTTCTTTTGACTGCAAGACAGCAATATCTTCGCTACGTGTGCCTCTCACCAACTGCGCCAACGCCGCCCGGTCAGCGGCAAGCGTGGCCTCGGCTTGGCGAAGATTTAGAACGCTGTCGGTTGCATCTAGACTAAGAAGTGTTTGACCTGCGGCTACGATATCTCCGACTTTTACCGGAACCGAGGCAACGCGGCCACTACGCTCAAAAGAAAGCTCAACGCTTACAATCGGCTTAACATTCCCCGTGATACTCACTTCTGAAACAATGGTGCCACGCTCTACCGTTATAAAGCTATACTCCGCAGGCTTCGGCTTGAAGCTGACATACAGCACAAGTAGTACGAGTACTGTCGCTGGTATATAAAATATTTTTTTGGTTAACAGTCTTTTCATCCCGTTAGAAATCAAATGGGTTGTTACTGTTTTTTGACTCATTGTTTGAATAATGCCTACTATTACTTACGGTTCTCTTTGCAGCAACGGTCGTCCGCGGCGGACGACCTCGGCCTAACGGGATTCAATATACACCTGGCGAGTACCGATATCTACACCCCCGAAAAACTACCCTATCGGGATAAGATAAAGTGTCGATATGCCAAGGTGGACAAGGAACCGAGCGCCACAAGGAAAAAAACCAGACCGATAAAGAGACCGACGTAGGGGACCAAACACACCACCCCGAGACCCAGCACACCAAGCGCCGCTGTACGCCACGAGACCAGCGGACTTGCCTCTTGTTTGAATATATATTTCTGGCACACAGCGGCGAACACAACACCAGCATAGATCTGCGCGATAAGTAACAGCACTAACCACACCACGAGCATCACTATGGCCAGAAGCCCTCCAAAGATGGTCAACCCAATAATTAATCCTGCAAATGGAACGGCAACAAAAATCGCAAGACCGATGAGACACATCTTCCAGAAAGTAGAAAGCGACACCCCCACAAGACTGCTGGTTCCACGCCTAAACACAAGCACGAAAAAGAGCGCAGAGACCATAAGCACGAGCAGACGGGTAACGAAGAGAAGCCCGAACAAACCCGCGAAAAATCCTCGTATATCGTGGGCGGAAATCATTGGCGGTATATATTGAAACGTTGTCTTACCGACAATGACTGCCGCAGGGTCTATCACCACATTACTAGAAGCACGATACATAAAATCTCCACCAATGACAGCATGAGGCCCAACGCGAACACGTCCTGCGGAATAAATGTGCACGGTACCTTTTATGTTCCCATCTATGAAAATATCTCCACCTGCGACGTACGTAGTTCCATCAATAGTACCTAACAGCGATACTTTCCCTCCGGCGACAAGCGCGTCTCCGGCCACGCTTGCACCGGAAAGAAGCGACACGGACCCTCCTGCGAGCACTGCGTCACCCCCGATCTTGTCCGATATAGTCAGTATTCCCCCTGCACCGCGCAAATCCCCTCCCACACTGCCAAGTACGTCAAGCGTTCCGCCTGTGATAAGTATATCCCCCGTGACCGGGCCTGAAACGGTCGCATTTCCAGCGGCAACAGTAACGTCACCGTCAACAGGGCTTGATACAAGAGCAGTCCCCGCGGCGACATAGAGATTTCTCTCAACACGAGACGCTGTCGGCAGAGTATAAGTCTCACCGAAACCAACCGTAGAAGCAGTGGCTGGAAGCGCTATCAGTAATACAAAAGCGCTAGATAACAGCGCAAAAAGTGTGCGAATAGGAAATTTCATCCCGGCAGTATAGCAAAATAATCCCTGAAATGGAAGTCAGACCGCATTGACCTGTGTGCGTCGTAGTAGACGCATACCGATGAGTGCGAGTACAAATACCGTGGTGCTGGTGAGTGCGGAAAACATGCAATAAATGCAAAGTGCGTGGAGTACAAAAAATTGAAGATATACCAGGTACAACGTAAATAAAAATCCCGGCACTGAAATGGCCCCTATCCATTTCAAGAGTTTCGGAGCGCGCCGATCAAGGAAAGCCAGCGATAACACGAAAACTGCAAGATAAAACAAAGCACCGAACAGCGCGATGGGCACCCCCGCCACCGAGGAATAGCTACTGGTTGTCACCACATCACAACCTTTTAAGAGAAAACAGGTTGGCGTTTCGCCAAGATAGAATTTCGCGGACAAATATGCGGCATCAATAAAACCCAACAGGCTTACTGCAAGAAGCGCCCAGCCGATCTTTTTAAGAACTGGTTGCAAGGGCGGCATCAATGAGTTGCTTAAACGCTTCATAACCTGCCGGATTCTGTAGCTTACGCCCATTAAGGAAAAAAGTGGGCGTTGCATTCACATTCGCCTTAATACCCCCCTCATACTGCGTCTGAATAATGTCCTGAACTTCGGAAAGCGTAACATCAGCGCGATACTTCTCCATATTGAGGTTTAACTGAGAAGCGTATGACTCAAAAGTCTTTTCGGCAGTCGGATTGCCTGCCCACTCGGATTGTCCTTCAAACAGAAGACGATACATCTCCCAGAATTTTCCTTGTCTGCCGGCAGCCTCGGCTGCAGACGCAGCGCCCCGTGCCTGTGCATGTTGCCCGAGCGGAAAATGTCGGTACACAAAACGCACAGAGTCGCTATAGTCTGAAACAATTCGTTCAACCAGAGGGTAATAAGAT
>MHRQ01000013.1:0-12687 GCA_001821015.1 Candidatus Taylorbacteria bacterium RIFCSPHIGHO2_02_FULL_46_13 | reverse complement strand
GCTCGCACCGCGCACCCAATCTTTTTCGGACACAGGAACAAGCCCCGCGACAATCGGATTTTCACCCGGAGTTCCCTCCTTAGAGCCCGCAAACTTAACCACCCCCACCAGAACAATGGTGATTAAAAGCGCGGCCCCAACCCACATCGCGATGCTTTTGGCAGAAATTTCGTTTGATTCCATCCCGTTAGTGAAATTTCAGGTCGTCCGCTTTGGGGCGGACTGTCCTGAAACCACAGTTAATATAAAATACTTGATAATAATAAACCTTCTTATGCCTTTTAAACCTCACTACGTCCGCTAACCTGAAATTCTACTACGGGATTCCATAGATTTTTAGTTATAAGAAATGTGAAGGGTAGTATAGCATAATGTGCCAAGCTGGCTAGCGAATGACGCCTCTATTAAAAAAGCAAAACTATGCTTCGCCCGAACATGCCCTGAAAATTTTACCCTTAACAGGAACCTCTCCTTACAGGAGCAGTATCCCGATTGAATCCGCCAAGGCGCGGATGCTCAATCGGACTTCGATTCCTGACACAAGCAAAAACCTTTGCTTGTTCCGGGAGCAAAACCTCGCTGTGCTCTATTTTGCTCCCGGCAGGAATCTCTCCTTACTAAACAGAAACTATATTAACCCATATACACGTATCTGATGCGGCCGCATCAGATACGTGTATGGTCATACATGCAGAATATTTGTGATCCGTCTCATCTGCGAGAATGGAGTGGAATCGTAATCTCACTGCGCTCTATTTTTGCCCTCGGGGGGAATCGAACCTCCATCATCTCCTTCGGAGGGAGATATCCTATCCATTGAACGACGAGGGCATAACGGGTAAAGAGGCTTGCACATCATACCTGTTCTACTTGCCCCGTAGCAACGCGTAGTATTTGCTTTGGGGTCCATTAAACTACGAGAGGGCAGAAAAGATGCGCGGATCCATTGAACTACGGGAGCCTCTATACTATGCACCAAAATACTAAGTCCTTATGACGCTCTCAACTTGGCACTTCTCGCCCCGTAGGAAGCTCTGCTTCCTACGGGGTCCATTGAACTACGGGAGCAGGAAACAAGACTGCCTAAATGTAACCGCCTTTGACTATTTTTTCAATGGAGTCTTCCTGTGTGCGCGTATCTCACAAAAGTGCGCGCGTCAGCGAAGTGAGCGCTAAAATCCCGAAAAAATTCATACTAAACGTGACGGCCAGCAATTCCTTTGTCTTTACATGAGAAAAGCTGAGAACGGCGAGCCCAAGCTCATCCGGCAAAGGAGAGGCGATAATGAGAGCCCCGCTCACTACGACCAACCATTTCAAAAAACCGTGATGAAACAGCGATAATATACGTCGCCGCATGGATGGTTTTAACATCCCTTTAATATCGATGGAAACATCCTTGCGAAAAAAGGTGAAAAGAATGTAATCAACTAGAGCGGCTCCACAAGCGCCCCAAAACGCAACCACTAAAAGTGGGGTGGAAGTAGAAAGCGCTCCTAGCGCAACAGACGCGGGCGCGACCGTAAGTACTGAAGTAAAAAACATGCCAGCCACAAAACTGGAAAGAATTTTCATGCTGGCGGTAATTTGGATAAATTGGCTGACAATTCCCATACGGACCAATAAAATCGCCAGCAAAATCCCCGCCCCGAGAATAAGCACGTCTCTCCATAAATGTTTGAGGTATCTTCTGTGCATAAATAATACTGCCTAACGCACACATGGGTGCGTTAGTAAACCATACCGAAACAGTATAACATCGCGTGTAAACTCGTTCGCTTTGAAAGAAACCTATTATCTTCTATACTATTACCACTACTATGAATGAGAGGAGCCCTCAATTGTATTTTTTACTTGCCACCCTTGCGGGGACTTTCATTCTTGCTTTTTTCATCTTTCGCCCCTTTCTCTACGCGCTCGCCTTAGCTATGGTTTTTGCGGCTGTGTTTCAGCCCATCTACAAAAGAATGCTGGAGCTTATGCGTGGGTGGCAAGGACTTGCGTCCCTAGCCACCATTCTCGTGGTGAGTATCCTTCTTTTTACGCCCATTGTATTTTTAGGGATTCAAGTCTTTCAAGAAGCGCAGCAACTATATTTCTCGCTGACAGATGGCAACGGAAAAGATGCCGTCCTGAATATCTTTTATGGGCTGGTA
This sequence comes from Candidatus Taylorbacteria bacterium RIFCSPHIGHO2_02_FULL_46_13, assembly GCA_001821015.1. Taxonomy (GTDB): domain Bacteria; phylum Patescibacteriota; class Minisyncoccia; order Phycocordibacterales; family DSPV01; genus 2-02-FULL-46-13. The sequence goes on along the minus strand of MHRQ01000013.1, from coordinate 10,531 downwards.
AACAGCCTTCAAGAATACCTTCCCGGCACGCAAGAGTTTTCTGCATCTATAGACCAGTATATTAAACAGGGGCTCGAGTTGATGATTCAACACTTCGGCTCTATATTTTCCGGCTTTGCAAAAATAATGATGAGTACTTTCATATTCCTTATCGCTCTTTTTTACCTGCTTAAAGATGGCCAGAAACTAAGAGCGGCAATTATCAAATTAAGTCCTCTGTTGGATTCTAACGATGAAATAATCTCACAAAAACTGGGGATGGCGGTTGACTCGGTTATCAAGGGAAGTCTTCTCATCGCACTTATTCAGGGTATTCTGACCATGATTGGATTTACAATTTTTGGGGTCCCCCATGCGATGCTTTGGGGAAGTGTGGCGGCAATAGCCGCGCTCATCCCCGGCATCGGCACCGCACTTGTGCTGACCCCGGCCATCGTATTTCTGTTCGTCACGGGCAACCTACTCTTTGCAGCCGGACTAATGCTTTGGGGAGTGGGGGCCGTAGGACTCGTTGATAACTTTTTGGGTCCAAAGCTTGTTGGACGCAGAATACATCTGCATCCTTTGATCATTCTTCTCTCAGTCATCGGCGGTATCGGGTTTTTCGGACCAATCGGTTTCTTGCTGGGGCCGCTTACCATGAGTCTGCTCTTTGCCCTTTTGGATATTTATTCTTCTTTGAGAAATCAGAGAGCGTAAACAATTGTGACGCCCAAGAAATGTCTTCTTCACGCGCATGTGCGGCACAAATAAAAAAATATGGCGGGAGCGACGTAGTTGAAATCAACACGAATACACCCAAACCAACAATCTCGCCCGGACACATAGTGGTAGAGGTGCATGCCGTCGGATTGAATCCAAGCGACTGGAAAATCAGACAAGGATACTTCAGTAAGGGTGAGAGTAAGGGTGAGCCTCCTACAACACCTCTCACTTTGGGAGGAGATTTTTCAGGAATTGTAGTGGAAGTAGGTGAAAATGTTTCTGATTTCAAAAAAAATGATGCCGTATATGGTACCGCACTGACGCTTGCGGGCGGATCTGGCGCACTTGCCGAGTTTGCTTCTGCCAATGTTAAGAATGTTGCCTTCAAACCAAAAAATATAAACCACATAGAAGCGTCTGCACTCCCATTAGCCGGATCCAGCGCAGTACAAGCTTTAACGGAACACATGGAACTTTCTAAGTGTCAGAAAATTCTTATTCATGGGGGTGCCGGAGGCATCGGATCTTTCGCCATTCAACTCGCCAAGCACTTGGGAGCATATGTGGCAACTACCGCAAGCACCGATGATACGGCGTACGTTAAGACTCTTGGAGCAGATACCGTCATAGATTATACAAAAGAAAATTTTGCAGAACTGCTCAAAGCATATGATGCGGTGTATGACACGGTAGGAGGAGAGACATACAAAAAATCTTTCAAAGTATTAAAATCTGGAGGCATAATCGTTTCTATGCTGGAAAAACCCGATGAAGCACTGATGAAACAGTACGGGGTACGCGCCATCGCCCAGGGGACACTCACAAACACAGCACATCTTACTGAATTGGCAAAACTGGTAGAGGCAGGAGCAATTAAAGTACACGTGGATAAGATATTTCCTTTGGAACAAGCTGGCGAAGCACTCAGTTATCTTGAGAAAGGCCATCCAAAGGGCAAAGTGGTGGTGGAGATTCAATAATCACTCACAAAAAATTCCGCCTCTTTGAAGGAATACGCCGCTCTGCTTCAAGAGCGATTTTTTCCATTGCAGCAACCGTTTCTACCGGATACGCACCACGCGCAGTTTCTTCGGAAAGCATCAGGGCATCCGAGCCACAGAGCACCGCATACGCAACATCGGTAACTTCAGCCCGTGTCGGCCGCGGGTTTGAAACCATAGAAAGCATCATCTCCGTAGCCGTAATCACCGGCTTTCGGGCTCGATTACACTTTTCAATAAGTTCTTTCTGTATGAATGGGATTTCCTCAACCGGAACCTCCTGAGCGAGGTCGCCGCGCCCTATCATCACGGCGTCCGCACTAGCGATAATGAGGTCGGCATTTTCCAGTGCCTCAAGACGCTCTATCTTTGCAATCACTTTTGCACTACCTTTCATCTCAAGAATGGCTTTCTTCGCTTCTTCTACATCTCCTTGACTTCCAATATATGACACGCACACGTACTCAACACCCTTAGACAAACCAAAGCGCAAATCTTCAATATCTTTTTCTGTTAATACACCTCTCCTTGTGTTAGACTGACCCTCATCAAAACTATGACCAGACTCAGTCGTCTTTCGCGGGCCCGACAGATCTTGAATAATGGGGATGCGCACCCCCGCTTCACGCGCCACTTGTCGTAGTGCAAAAATGTAGCGTTCGTGTTCGTCGTGCGTACCCCACGAAAAATTAAAACGGGCTACGTCCATGTGGTGCTTTACCATATCGCCAAGAACTGCATGTGTACCGCTCGCGGGACCGATGGTTGCAACAATCTGTACGCGTGAAGATTTCATGTGTTTTGTAATGACTCAATTGTAATCAATCGTTCCATTTTCACCAATCGTTCTTTGGCGCGCGGAGCTCCGACTTTGATACCAAAAACAGAGAACGCAAACGCGAGGTCAGAGATAAACGAATCAAGAGTCTCGCCACTGCGATGGCTGATGATGCACTCAATGCCATTGGCTCGGGCGAGCGCCATGGTGGCCAGAGTCTCAGACAACGTCCCGATTTGATTCGGTTTGATGATAACGGCACCGATACAATGTTTGTCTATTGCTTCGCGCACGCGCGCTTCATTTGTTGTCGTGAGGTCGTCTCCAACAACTTTCGTCTGGGGGACTGAACGAGTGAGTGCGGAAAACGAAGTAAAATCATTTTCTTCAAACGGGTCCTCAACCGAAAGCAGGTTATAGGCAGTGGTATATGAAGCGATACGCTCTAAAAGTTCCTCACGTGAGAGCTTTTTCTCACCAATGCGATAGTGATTATGTTGGAAAAACGAGCTCGCCGCGACATCCAATGCGAACCTAACGCTGTGTGGGTTCGGCAAACTATCTCTAACTTCGTTCAATAGTTTAAGAGGTGTCTCTGGGTCTTCCACATCAAGCGCGATTCCCCCTTCGTCTCCAATTACCAGTGCCTGTGCACCGTAATCCTTCACAATTTCTTTTTCAAGCGCCGCTAAAAAATCTTTTCCGATAGAGACTGCCTCTTGGGGCGACTCGGTTTGCGGTACGATCATATATTCTTGAAACATAAGTCTCGTTTTTGCGTGCTTGCCGCCATTGATGACATTCATGTACAGAAACGGAAACTCCCTTTCTGATGGAGCAATACGAACCAGTTTCCTCAGGTATACAAAAAGCTCAAGTTTGTCTGACGTTGCAGCCGCTTTAGCGGCTGCAACACTGGCACCGATAAGCGCATTGCCCCCAAGCCGTGATTTTTCTTTCGTACCATCAAGCGCACAGAGAATGTCGTCAATTTTTTTCTGCTCTGTCACTGCTACTCCCAAAAGTGCGCCATTGATTTCTCCTTTTACATTCGCGATCGCCTTTAAAACGTGCGACTGAGGACCTTCACCATCGCGCAACTCAAACGCTTCGTAACGGCCCGTGCTTGCCCCCGAAGGTACGTCAAATGTTCCCTGCGAACCATCCTCGCACGCCACCGTAACCGAAAGTGTTGGGTTCCCTCGTGAATCTCGTATTTCACTCGCACTGACGCGTGATATTTTTGTCATGATTTCTTCTCCGTTAACACAAAATACCAGTCTGAAACGTTCGCTTCAACGGGACCGGTGAGAATTGCATCGCCCGCTTTATCAAAGACAGGTATCGTGTCCAAACGTCTGCGATAATCGGCAAGATCTAGACCTGCGTTTTTGATTTTTCTTCCGGTATGTTCGTCCACGATGGCGCCCGCCGCTTCACTGTTGTCATATCCATCGGATGCCGCGGCAACAAACACATTCCCCGGCCTAACTTTCTCTAGTGCTTCAAGCGCAAGAAACTGACAACGTCCGCCACTACCATGGTTGCTCGGCACCGCTAAACGCACTTCCCCTCCGGCGAGGACAACCGTGCCGGGCGCGGCGTATGAAAAAAGCTTTGCAAGCGTTTCGTCAGGAGCTTCATATAACGCTTCCTCCAGCACCACAGGCTCGTACCCACACGCTCGAGCTTTTGTAGCCATAGCAGAAAGAGACTGCTCATTTGAAACAAGCACGACATTTGTTACCTGCTTAAAATACTTCTGCTCCTTCGGAGTCTCGTGAAGCACGAATTTTTTCGAAAGACCATAACGCGTGAGGACTGCCTGCGCATCAGCCACGGTAGAAGTATCAAAATACGTTGGCCCAGACGCGACGCGTTCTGGATTGCCTCCCACAATATCAGAGAAGATCAGGCCGACCGCCGTCGCCGGATAGAGCAATTTTGCCAGCCCTCCCCCTTTGAGCTCTGAAATATGTTTTCGCACCGTATTTATCTCTTCTATGGTGGCACCGACCTTCAAACACTCTTGGAACAAGCGCGTGCTTTGTTCACACTCTTCGTCCGAGGAACACAGAAGTGCCGATCCACCGCCAGCCACCGCAACAAATACCAGATCATCCTTCTCCGCCGCCGTGGCCACGGCAGACAGCACCTTCGTTGCGGCCATATTTACCGCTGAAGGAATAGGATGTGTCCCCACAAAAGCTTCAACCTCAATGGGGCACGTGGCAAGCGTTGTTTTATCAATAACCACAGCCCTCTTCACCCTTGACGGGAACATGCGGTAGAGCTCGCGTACTTCCGCGCACGCCCCTTTCCCAAACCCGATTAAAAAAATGTTCTTAAATTTCTTTAGATCAAAATGCTTGTCCTGTATCGTGATAACTTCTTCAGAAATGGAAACTTGCGAGCGCATCACACGACTCGTTTCAATGGCATCATACCCCGCCTCCAAAATAGCAAGGGCGTCAGTCCTGCTTTGGTCGAGCGCTAACGCGTCAAAATTTTTTATCCAATGAAAACTCATACCCTATTTCAAAAACCGAGTGAAGAAACGCATACCCGAGCGAATAAGCGGCGCGCGACATCAACGTAGACACTACTGATCACTCCTATCTTTCTTGGATTGATAGAAATAAAACAAAGCCAACGGCGCTGCCCAATTGGCCCACCGTTCAATAAAGTCCCAAATTGGCAAGCCGACAAGCGGTCGGACGAGTGCGGTCCAGAATCCCCAGAACGTCATCCACAGTAAAACGGGGCGAATCGGTTTTACTAAAACTAAAAGAGCTAGGAGGATATCCACCAGACCCACGATAAAAATAAAAGTAGTCGCTGATGAAGCGTCCATACCTGAGAGCTGCTGTGTCCATTGTACCCAGTCGGCTTTACCTTGGAGGGCGAACACTCCGTGGCCCAAAAATTCTCCGGCAACACCAATCCTCAAAATCCACTCAATTTTCTTATCAGTTTTCATATAATTTAGCGAAATTATGTCGTCCCCACGTCCTTTAAGAGGCGACTCTCGCATACCGTCCACTGAAACACGGCCTAACGCGCGGCACTTCTCTACTAATAATCAAACTAACGCCTTGCGCTTCCACAGATGATGCAAAATCACGCACGGCTCAATGATATTAGGGTCAACGATACGATAGTAGACATTGAGACCTTCTTTTCTATAGAACACCAAACGATTATGCCGCAGAAGCGCCAAATGCTGGGAAAGATTTGCCTTAGGCAAACCGGTAATTTCTAGAAGTTGCTGGACCGACCGTTCCTTGAATTTAATATTATTCAAAATTTCAAGCCTCTTTTGGTTGGCCAACACCTTATAGATTCGCGCGTTTCGCTCAAATGCGATTTTTGGTAAGACAGATTTCATAGTTTCAATAGTTACTAACTATCATGTTGTCAGTATAGCAAGGTGGAAGCTGGGTATCAAATTGACAAACGTCAAAAGACGCTTCGGAAACGTACACTTATCCACTCTTTCTTTGAACAGAGGCGAACCGCAACGTATAATGAGTTTCCTTATTTCGCAACTATGAAAATATGATCTCAAAAAGAATCTCATCCACCAAGTCATCGGTACTATCCATCCAAAAACGTGACGGAACGATTGTGCTGTTTGATATTCAAAAAATCACAAACGCAATCGCAAAAGCGATGCGCGCGACAAACGAGGGAGAATCAAAAGAGGCAGCGCTTGTAGCAAAAACAGTCTGCGCCGAGGTCATAAGCATTAAGAAAAAGCATAAGAATTTCATCCCGACCGTAGAAGGTGTCCAAGACAGTGTAGAAAAAGAGCTCATATTGAGCGAGTATGTAAAAACCGCCAAAGCATACATCCTCTACCGCCAAGAACGTTCACGTCTGCGAACGCGTGGTATACGGGTACCGGCAAAAGTAAGAAGGTTAGCCGCAGAAAGCAAAAAATTCTTCAGAAATCCTCTCGGAGAATTTGTGTACTACCGCAGTTACTCGCGCTGGATAACCGAGGAAAAAAGGAGAGAAACATGGATTGAGACCGTTGATAGATATGTGGGCTTCATGAGAGAAAATCTCGGTGAGAAACTTACAGAGGATGAGTACGCGGAAATTAAAAACGGAATTCTACAACAAGAATCAATGCCCTCCATGCGACTGTTACAATTTGCTGGAACCGCCGTACGCGCGACAGATGTCTGTGCATACAACTGCTCATACATCGCGCCCGAGAATTTCCAGGATCTTGCGGAGATTATGTACATCTCAATGTGTGGAACTGGAGCTGGATGGTCGGTGGAAAGCCAAAATGTCGGCAAGTTTCCGCAAATAGAATTGCAGACCGGTAAACAACTTCCTCTCTATGCTATCCCCGATAACAAGGAGGGCTGGGCTGATGCACTCGCGTTTGGAATGAAGACGTGGGCCCTGGGCTCTGATGTAGAGTTTGACTATTCACATCTTCGCCCGGCGGGAGCACGATTAAAGACTATGGGTGGAAAGTCATCAGGTCCTGAACCGCTGAAGCGACTCTTGGTATTTACCCGTGAAAAGATGCTCACGCGGCAAGGAAAGAGGCTGCGCAATATAGACGTACACGACATCATCTGTATGATTGGTGATTGTGTGGTGGCAGGCGGTGTACGAAGAAGCGCGATGATATCTCTCTCTGATCTTGATGATGCAGATATCCGCGATGCAAAGAAAGGGGCTTTCTATATAACCGAACCCCAGCGTACGCTGGCAAATAATTCAGCAGTCTATATACAAAAACCCTCTAATCATGAATTCTTTGAGGAATGGATAGCCTTGATGAAATCAGGCTCGGGTGAGCGAGGGATTTTCAATCGCGGCTCGCTTGCCAGTACGCTCCCCGAGCGCCGCATAAAAGTACTGAAGGAATACAAGGGATATTTTGACTCCTCAGGCACGACGATCATTGGCTCCATCGGCACTAACCCGTGCGGTGAGATCGTGCTCCAGTCAAAACAATTCTGTAACCTCTCTGAAGTGGTTGCGAGAGCACAAGATACCGAACAATCGTTATTGAAAAAAATCAGGCTTGCGACGATACTCGGAACGTATCAAGCAAGCTTGACTCACTTCCCCTACCTCTCAAAAGAATGGAAGGAACATTGTGAAAAAGAAAGGCTCTTAGGGGTTTCAATCACGGGTCAGTGGGATTGCGAAATTGTGCGGAATCCAAACGTATTGGAGAAACTGAAAGCGGAAGCTATCAAAATCAACAGAATGTATGCGAAACGATTCGGCATTAACGCATCTACCTGCATCACCTGCGTCAAACCTTCAGGCACGCTTTCCCAGACCGTGGATTGTTCTTCAGGTATGCACCCTCGGCATGCGCCATACTATATACGAAGAATCAGAATCTCTGCAACCGATGCATTATTTAAAATGCTCAAAGATCAGGGCGTCCCCTATCATCCGGAGGTCGGACAGTCAGCGGAAAACGCGAGCACCTATGTACTTGAGTTCCCCGTAAAAGCGCCCGAGGGCTCAATCTATAAAAACGACCTTACTGCGCTTGACCAGCTTGAACATTGGAAGACGGTAAAGACGCATTACACTGAACACAACCCGTCCGTAACCGTCTCTGTCGGTGATACTGAATGGATTGAAGTAGCTAATTGGATTTATAAGAACTGGGATTTGGTGGGGGGACTTTCATTTTTGCCCAGAGACAATCATGTCTATCAACTGGCTCCCTACCAAGCCATTGACGAAATGACCTACCGAGCACTGAGCGAACGTCTGGCAAACATAGACTACTCAAAAATAATCACGTATGAAAAGACTGACGAACTTGATATAAAAAAAGAGCTGGCTTGTGTCGCCGGAGTTTGTGAAATCGCCTAATCATGCTCATCGTCTTTACAGGAGACGGCAAAGGAAAGACTACCGCAGCATTGGGACAGGCCTTACGGGCTGTCGGGGATAAAAAGAAGGTGCTGATGGTACAGCTCATCAAGGGCCCATGGAAATCGGGAGAGGACGCATCGCATAAAAAACTTCTTCCGTACTTTAAAATCGTAAAAAAGGGAGAAGGATTTGTCGGCATTGGACACGACTCTCTACCTTTTGGAGTTCATGTAACGGCGGCCGTTGAAGGACTAGGCTATGCAAAGGAGCAAGCGGAGACGGGCAGATGGGACATACTCATCGTTGACGAAATATGGAACGCCTGGAAACTCGGACTGCTTACGGAAGAAGAGATAAGCGAATTTATAGACGTATCGCTCCCCCATGTCCTGCATTTGATTTTAACCGGTAGAAATTGCCCCGAACAATTCATCAAGCGTGCTGATTTGGTGACCGAAATGAAAGAGGTCAAACACCCTTTTGCAAAAGGGGTGAGCGGAAAACAAGGACTTGAATATTAATATATAAAGAATTATATGGGGATGGGGAGCGTTAAAAAAAATTGGCTGAAGTTTTTCATCGGATGGGTAGTGTGTTTCGCTATTAGATTACTACCTTTTCGTCCACCGAATGTAGAACCGATTCTCGGAACCCAGATGCCCTTCAGTAAACAGTATGGCGCACTCGCAGGATTTGTATTCGCGTTTGTAAACATCGCGCTCTTTGACATCGTAACCGCGAAAATTGGAATGTGGACATGGATTACGGCTCTTACCTACGGAGTGCTCGGAATCGCGTCAGCATTTTATTTTAAAAAATTCAAAGCAAACGCTCTCAACTACGGCATCTTCGCGGTCATAGGAACAATTTTCTATGATGCCATAACGGGCCTGGGCATTGGGCCCCTCTTGTATGGTCAGCCGTTTATGGAAGCACTCATCGGACAAATCCCCTTCACCGCATGGCACTTGGCAGGCAATGTTACGTTGGCAGTATTTCTAAGCCCCACTATCCACCGATGGATTATTTCAAATGAAAAGATAGAATTCCCCTACATCATCAACAGAGTGAAACGACTGGTTTGAGAAAAAAGAAAAAGTAAAAAAGGTCTAGTGTTCCTGTTTGCCGTAACGTATTTCGCGAGCCATGCGTATCGCTTCTTCGGGTGTACATTCCCCACGTTGAAGAAGACCTGTGATTTCATCAAAACGAGAAAATTCTGAATCGTTTCTCCCCATGGTAGCAACTTCCCCCTTCAGTTGTTCAATAACTGCTTGTGGATTTTCCTGTTCCGGATTGGCGATTTCTATTCCTTCTTTCATAGTACAAAAAGTATAGCACACGAATTCCTACGAGGGTGCCGATGCAAAGGTTATCCGAAATGTGCGTACGTTAAAAAATAACGCGTCTCTCTATACCCCACGCAACACTTACCGTCTCCACAAATCGAAACCTATAATAAACATCCATGCAACGAAAACATCAAACGAGAGGACAAGTCGCCCCCTAAAACCCTCCCAAAAACCGTACTTCTGCTCTCGCAATGTATTTCGATACGGAAACAAACGCCATCCGATACGCCCTCCCATTTTCTTCACCTGAAAATTGAGACCGGTTTCAATGCGAAATCCTTTCTTGTAAAAAGGCGGAAGTGCTTCCCACAGCGAACGTTTAAGACACCGCTCTCCTGAGTTGAGCGCAAATAAAAAAACCGCTCGTTGTTCACGGTTGTGCCTGATACCCACAAAGGATTCAAAATCGCCGGCTATGACTGGTTCTATAATGGCACGGGCATGTTCGGGTAAAAATCCGACCAGATCGGCATCACAGAAAAAAATATACGGCGCGCGCGTTGATGACACCCCTGTTTCCATCGCATAGGCTTTCCCACGATTCTCGGCATGTCTAATAAAATGGATACTCGGATATACATACTGCAACCGTGTCAGGGGTTCTCGGGAACCGTCATCAACCACCACAATCTCCGAAATAAAATCGCACAGAACAAGCGTATCAAGAACCGTCCGTATATGCCGGTCTTCGTTATAGGCGCATACGATCGCCGCTACCTGCGCTGGATTTCTCATACCTTCACGTATGTGCTGATAAGAAATCAGTGATCACTTTGAATTACGAAACTCCCTTTTTCTCTCATTTTCATATAAAATAGAAACAG
>MHRQ01000012.1:3458-38428 GCA_001821015.1 Candidatus Taylorbacteria bacterium RIFCSPHIGHO2_02_FULL_46_13 | reverse complement strand
CTTCTTTGGCCAATCCTTTACTAACTTCAATACCTAAAAATTCTGCGAGTTCGGCTTCAAACAAACACAAATCAGCACCAGAATCTACCAACACCTCGTAGTTGACCGACTTGTCAGCGTGCAACAGCTTAATTGGAATAACCGGACGCAGTACGTGACCGTAACGCTTATAGTTAAACTTCATAACGCACCGACAAAGGAGACTATCTCCTCTGGCATACGAGTCATTATGGGTTCTTTATAACCTTTTTTCTTCGCTAATTCAAAAGCCTCTTTGAGGGTTTTTCCTGCCCCAAGCACAGTTTCCTCATCATCAGCAAGAGCAACCCAAAGACCCTTGTATTTCTTAAATATTTTAGTCCAATCTTTTGCCATACAGCTATAATAGCAAATAAATTTACGCTAAGCAAACGAATCACTTTTTATTTTACTTCTTCAACAATCTTTATTTCATCGGCTTCATCCAGGCTATTATCTTTGCAGTCCTCGCCATGCTCGCGTTCTCCTCCTTCACCCGAACGGATTCTGGACATTAACACTAGCGTACCAAACACCGCTCTTGTAACGGACACACCCTGTTCGCTTTAGTGAGAGTGCGTTGAGAATCCGAACGGGCAAGCCCGCGCTGAAGCACACTAACTTACTGACATCCTGGGTATTTGACAAACTATACCCCTGCGGGTATTCTTCGCGCAGAAAGAGAGAGGACTTTGTCCTTTGAAAACCTAGAAAGGAGCTACTAATGAGTAACGGAAAAAGTACGGATGAGAATCGGCAGGAAAACTTCCGTACGGAGTACGGTGTGGTAGCGGAGGCTTGGAAATTCTTTGCGAGTCTGCGCTTTATTGTGGCGGCATTTGCCGTAGGGCTTCAATCAGCATTGTTCACTTTTTACATGCAGGTAGGAAAAGCCACGACGGGAAAAGGAGCGGGAGCACTTATCATTGCACTTGTCGGTCTACATACTACCATTGCCATCATGTGGATAGAAGAGCGAACCGTCATGTTCTTGCTGAAAACTATGCGGCGTGGCACAGAGCTTGAGTTCAGCTTCGGTGCGATAGATGGATTTTTCCATCGCCTCACGGAAGAATTTTTCCTGCCTCAAGGCGTCAGGAAAATCGCGCGGGGGATAGATGGACTTACGATTGTGTACGCGATTCTCTTTTTGCTATGGCTTTACCTTTTGGTGGCCAACCTCATTAACCCATAAAATTAAGAAGGGGGGGAAAATGCAAACAAACGATACAGTTCAGCACCCAAAAGAAAACTCGGCGCTTGACTACCTTGATGAAGAAATCGAGCACCGCCGGAGGATGTACCCCATAAAAGCGATCATGTGGACTATCATGATGTTTATCATTGCGGGCCTGCTCGCATGGGCATTCACCTTGGTAACCATTAGTAACCACCACGCGAGATGAGTTGGTGTTCGCTACACACGGCACGCACAAAATTGTGTGCCGTTTTTTTATGCTTGCGTTTTTTTCTCACCTACGGCGCTAGAAAGGTGCACCTCGCTTATAAAAGTCCTACAGTTGCAGGACTTTTATTTTACTTGCTCAACAATCTTTATTTCATCGGCTTCATCCAGGCTATTATCTTTGCAGTCCTCGCCATGCTTGCCTTCTCCTCATTCACGCGCGCCGAAGCCCACTAATCTCAGATAGCAGAAGAATGCAACAGAGATTTTATATAGTCGTCCATAAATTGCCAATCGGGATCTCCCTTTTTGCTTACAGGGAGTTTAATTTTCAACATCCTCAATCTGTCCAAACTCAAGGTCCTTCCATACGCAAAACGAAAAGCATCTCTCCTGATAATGGTATTAAGAAACTGCGCGTTATACAGGTTGAGTGCAAAACCTTTGGGGTACAAAATCGCGATGTTTTGAGAGACACAAAATGGTTCTGTTTGGTAACTTGACTTTAACTCGTTACCAACCATAGGCACTGTAATACAATTTCCTTCGTACACTATAAAACTCCCGTCATTCAAAACCTTTGCGGTTATAGCATTATTCTCTTCTGTCCGACCGACATAATTTATGCCGTCTTCTGATTGCCCAAGCTTGTTTAAATCAACACTCTTTCCGATTTTTACGTCAAACAAATCTTCATACCTGAACCATGTCCATGTACGGTCTGAAAATATTAATTTCTGCTTAGCCGACTTACCAAGAAATTCTTTAACAAAAGACAAACTACCACCTCTAACCTTATAGGCAATATAGGTAAGAACAACCTGCTTGAAGTCTTTATCGTCTAAAACAGAATAATCTGTCTCTAGATATGCCTCAGCACACCATTCATCATTTACAACGACTCTTTTCCAAACACTCTTGCCTGCAATCTCTTTTCGGCGAAACATTTCAATCCATTTTTCTCTGATCTCAAGCCAGCGAGATGTAGGGATTCGACCTTCATTACGATCTTTTCTAAACCCATCATCTTTCCAAGAACCGAACCACGTCTCGTGATGCTTATCACTATCATGTGGAACATGGGCGGTAAATACCATAACGCAGGACACAATCCCTATTGGATAAAAAAGGTCATTTGGCATACTCATCACTGCTTCCAAACGATGTTCTTTCAGGAGCCGTTCACGGAGTTGGTTTTGATCAATAGCAAGTTGCATCGGGACAATCACGATACCCGTTGCATTTTTTTGTAGCGCGTCAAGTAAGGTAATGACATAGTTCCACTCATGACGATCATCGCCTCTCTGTGAGAACGGAGGATTAATGAATCCGGCGGTCGCCTTTCCTTTCACCTGTTTGAAAATCTCCTCGTCAAAACAGTCCCCTTGATATAAATTCGTCTTGCCATCGCCGCGCAAAATCATGTTAGAGACGGCAAGCGCAAACATATTCGGCTCTTGTTCAACACCGAAAAGCGAGTTTTCAAGAATCTTTACCTGCTCTCTCTCATCAAGTCCCTCTGTCATCTTTTTCATGGCAGAAATAAGAAATCCGCCGGTTCCGCAACATGTATCCAGCACAACCGAATTTTTATTGAGTTTTGCTAAGTCGGCAAACATGTCCGTGATGTGTTTCGGCGTCAAAACAATACCAAGTCCTTTTCCGTCTCCACCTGTATAGCGGATAAACTCACCATAAAAATTACCGATGACGTCATAATCATAGTGATTGGGGTCTTGGGTAAAAGGTCTCACCTTCTCGTCAATGTCTCTCACAATGTGGGCAAGCGGAGATTCATTCCTCTTTTTATCAAATTTCTGAAGTTCGGGGTGGTGCTCAATAAAACTGAACGCGTTAATAACCGCTTTTTTCTTTTCTTCTTGGTTGGCACCAAGTTGTGCCTTTTTAATTTTGTCTCGTATCACTTCAAAGGTCTTCTTCGCCAAGTCTTGTTTCTCGTACGTGGAATATGCTCTCCTAAAACCTTCTTCCATGAGAGCAATAAGCACCCCGCTGACTAAGAGTGGTTTTTGCGCCTCTGTGATTTTTGCATAATCGCGCATGTAATCGTGGAGGTCGCGTGAAAACTTATTCAGACCACTTTTCCTCGCTTGCGCCAGATTTTCATCATACGTTGCATAACGTATGTAGTCCTCCCAAGAGACAACTTGCTTTACTGGAACTTTCTTTTCATCGGTTAAAACAGTTGCCGATCCTACCCCTTTTGGATTTAGAAAGGTATCAATCTTTATTTCCTGCTCTGATTGCCCGCTGACTGCAACTGCAATTACATTGAACTCCTTTGCCAAATGCGACGCATACAACAACACTCCATCAACTGCAAAATCTTTGTATTGGTCTCTGGTCTCAGAAACATGGTTTTTGGTCAAAGCTTTGCACTCTATGACTATCAGAAAATCTTTATTGGCCTTTTTGTGAGAAATCAAAAACTCCGGCTTGCCTACACTGTTACCAGATTTACTTGCGCTTTTCAATAATTTCTCAACGCGGGGATTATCGCTCTTTTGTTCATCTACCACAAAGCCCCCCTCATCCGTAATACCAACGGAAGCCAGTCTTTTGCGGACAAAATTCTCTGTCCACTTTTCATTTCTGGACATAGTTTCATTCTAGCACAAACCATACAAGCCGATTGGAACATATGTGTGTGTTGAAATCTATTCATAAATACAGTATGATAGTGGCAAACGAGGTGGTTGAGCACGTTTTTAGTTATCCCACTGTAATGGGCAGTGGCTAGAAGTAGGATGCGGACAGAGAAGAATCTTGTCTTTCCGCATCCGAATTCTAGCTGGGACTAAGCATTTATTAGTACGTTATTAGTAATTAATAGACACATCAATGGATCTCACAAACTTAGCAGCCGGTCTTGCGATCGGTCTTGGTGCAATCGGCCCCGGTATCGGCATCGGTCTTTTGGCTGGTAAAGCTATGGAAGCAATCGGGCGCAATCCAGATGCAGCTCCAAAAATCCAGACGGCAATGATTCTCGCTATCGCATTTGCGGAAGCAATCGCAATCTACGCTCTGGTGGTAGCCTTAATCATAAAATTTGTGTAACCACATTCATTCTCAAATTCTCAAGAATTTGAGAATGAAGATGGTACTGCAAAATCAAAAAATATCGTGACAGAACTGTTCAGCAACCTCGGCATTAACTGGAAAATACTTTTGGCGCAAATGATTAATTTCGCCATTCTGCTTTTCATTTTGCAAAAATTTCTGTACAAGCCGCTTATCGGTATGCTCAACAAACGCAGAGATGAAATCGCAAAAGCACATGGCGGTGCAAAGGAAATAGAACAACGTCTTAGAGATATAGAAGACGCTAAAGAGGCGAAACTTGAAGAGGCACGGCGCAAATCAGTGGAGCTCATCAAAAAAGCCGAGGCCGACGCGGCGGCGGTCGCCGATCGAATCGTTGCTGACGCAAAAGCCGATATGACGCGACTTTCCAGCGAGGAGCGCGTGAAGATGACGCGCGAACGAGACAAGCTGATGCAGGAAGCGACTCGACATCTAGGAGAAACGGTCGCGGTGGCAGTTGAGAAAACCGTCGGTGATGTCATGGATGAAAAGACAAGTCATAAACTGGTGGAACAGGCACTTATACACATAAAAACTTCCGCAACACAATGAAATACACTCCCATACAATACGCAAAAACGCTTTACGAACTTGTGGAAGCTGACCCAAAGCATGACAAAGAGACCGTAAAGAAATTTGCTCAAACATTGGTTGCTCATGGAAAAACATCACAGCTAAGAGCGATTTTGGCAGAATTTGAACGCCAGTGGTATATACAAAAAGGTATCACTCCGGTAGAAGTAACGAGCACACGTACGGGGCAAGTAAAAGCAAAGACTCTCAAAGAATTGGTTGGCACGGAGATAGAACTTATAGAAAAAATAGACTCCACAGTTGGAGAGGGCGCACGTATTACTATCGGCGACTGGAGAATTGATAACACCGTACAGAGACGTATGAATGAATTAAAACAAGCCGTGCAAAGATAAAAAAATTAATAGAAACGGAATATGGACAAAGACACAATTATAAAACAACTCAAAGACGAAATCGCCGGTATTACCACCGGTGCGAAACTTGAACATGTCGGCACGGTCATGCGCGTCGGAGATGGCGTCGCGGAAATCCGTGGACTTTCGTCCGTAATGTATTCCGAGCTTATAGAATTTGAAACCGGCGGAAAGCCAGTGCTTGGCATGGCACTCAACTTGGAAGAATCGTCTCTCAAGGCCGTTATCCTCGGCGAAAAAGACGCGGTGCGCGAAGGCCAGACGGTTAAAGGCACCGGAAACGTGCTTTCAGTCGCAGTTTCTGAAGCTCTCATCGGGCGCGTCGTTGACGCACTCGGCAACCCCGTTGACGGCGGACCCGCATGGAAGACTGAGACCATGAAGCGTTACCCGCTTGAGAAAATCGCCTCGGGTGTCATCACACGATCAGGAGTCAACTCACCTTTGCATACCGGTATCAAAGCGATTGATGCCATGATTCCTATCGGTCGTGGCCAGCGCGAGCTTATCATCGGCGACCGCCAAACCGGAAAAACTTCTATCGCGATAGACACCATCATCAATCAGCGTAAAGAAAAAAAAGTAATCTGCATCTATGTCGCTATCGGGCAAAAGGAATCTAAAGTCGCGCAAATCGTAGAACAACTCAAAAAACACGGTGCGATGGAATACACCATTGTCGTGACGGCTCCTGCCTCCGCTCCTGCTCCTTTGCAATACCTCGCCCCCTACACAGGCTGTGCTATCGGTGAATTCTTTATGGACCAGGGCAAGGATGCGCTTATTGTGTACGATGATCTTTCCAAACACGCCGTCGCCTATCGCGAAATTTCGCTCCTCTTGCGCCGCCCACCCGGCCGCGAAGCATATCCGGGTGATATTTTCTATCTGCACTCACGCCTTTTGGAGCGCGCTGCTAAAATGTCAAAAGAGTATGGCGGAGGCTCCCTAACAGCCCTCCCCATCATTGAAACCCAGCTCTCCGACGTCTCGGCCTACATTCCAACCAACGTCATCTCTATTACCGACGGGCAAATCTATCTTGAACCAGAATTGTTCTACCAAGGTGTCCGCCCTGCGCTCAACGTCGGACTCTCGGTTTCGCGCGTCGGATCGGCGGCACAAACAAAAGCTATGAAGAAAGTGGCCGGCACGATGCGATTAGAGCTCGCGCAGTTCCGTGAGCTTGCCGCCTTCGCGCAATTCGGTCAAGACCTAGACGCAGGCACAAAGAAAAAGCTTGACCGCGGCCGCAGACTCACCGAACTTCTCAAGCAAGACCAGTACTACAACATGCCGTTTGAAGAGCAAGTGGCCTCCATCTACTCGGTAGTACGTGGATTTCAGGACGGCGTTGACGTCAAAGACGTACAGCGATTTGAAAAAGAATTTATCAAATTCCTCCACGAACGACATTCCAACATTCTGCAGAATATGAGAATGTCCGGTGAGCTTGCCAAAGAGAGCGACGAGGCTCTTTCGGCCGCAGCCAAAGATTTTGCAGAACACTATTTCAAGCGGCAAATGTAAAATGCAAATCTCAAAATGCAAAATGACAATTTAAAATTAAAAATGACCACGAAAAGATACTGGCTGAGAGGAGGACTTAATGGCTTATTAACAGGATTATTGTTGGGAATTCTGTTACTTTTCGCTCCAGTGAAATGTCTGGGAGAGTGTCTACCTTTATACGGATTTGACGCGTTTCAAAGAAATTTCGCTGTGATGATTGGTGGGGGAACACCGTCTAAACTTTCTCTTTTATTCTTGTTGGCTTTTATTGTAGGAGGAATTTTCATTGGCTGGCTCTACGGCAAATTCAGAAACAGAAATTCCGTTGAGAATATATAATATTTTTCATTTTGATTTTTTAATTTTAAATTATTGTCATGGCAGGCTCACGCGCATTAAAAAACAGAATACGTTCCACCAAAAACATCCGCCAAATCACGCGGGCGATGGAAGCTGTCTCTGCGGTCAAAATGCGCAAAAGCCAAGCCGTTGCCATTGCGACGCGGCCGTACGCGCTTACTGCGTTCTCAATATTACGCGCAATCAGGGCGAGTTCTGATCAAACGCTCGCGGCCTCACCGCTTGTACAAAAGCGCCCCGTGAAAAACTCGTGTCTGGTGGTCATCACTTCCGATAAAGGACTTGCAGGCTCGTTTAATACTAATGTCATCAAGCAAGCGGAAAAACTCATTTCCCAATTAGAACATTCTGATATTCTGCAGAATATCAGAATGTCTGATACTGGAGTAAAGGTTAGTATTGTGGCGATTGGCAAGAAGGGGCGCGACTACTTTGCACGGCGTGGACGCACAATCCTCGGAGAATTTCTCGGCGCCGGTGATTTCGGGGCAATTGACGAAACGCGTAAAATTTCAGATTTTCTATTAAAACTTTTTGGGGAGAAGAAGACCGATGAAGTGACACTCGTCTACACAAATTTTATCTCCGCACTCAAACAGGAAGTCGTTGTCAGAAGCATCCTTCCCTTCTCCGAAGAATCGCTCCAATCCATTGTTGATTCAATTGTCCCGCTTGAAGGGCGCTACGCGAACATACCGCGCTCAATGGAACTTGCTGGGGTTAAAGAAGGTGTGCTTAAGTTTGAACCCTCCCCGAAGGATGTGCTAGAGCGATTGCTTCCAAAATTTTTAGCCGTGGAAGTCTATCACGCAATACTTGAAGCGAATGCTTCCGAGCATTCCTCGCGTATGATTGCCATGAAAAATGCATCGGATAATGCTGCGGAGCTTGCAGAGGCGCTCAATATCCAATTTAATAAGAACCGCCAAGCGGCGATTACGAAGGAGTTATCAGAAATTACTGCCGGTAGAGAGGCACTTTCACAGTAAATCCATGAAAGAACAACCGGAACAACCTCAAAAGCATCCGTCACAAATATTTTACGAAGGTCTGGACCGTCAATGGCGAGAAGACCCCGTTGAGTTCGTAGATACGATTTGGGACCACGTTGATTCTTTTGACAGAATGGGAAGTGGGCCTCAATATGTCCATAGTCTCATCGAGAGTGGAAAGATACCAAGCGATAAATTCGATGAGGCGGCAACAAAATGGCTGGGCCGAATTGAGACAGATAAAATAGTCAAAGATCTTATTTCACAGCGAAGGAACAGACAGTATCCCATCATCTATAAACTTAATCATCTCTTACAAATAGTAATGCCTAACCGAAAAGGTGAGACAAAGTTTCCTAAGACAGTTGAGTGGTTCAAAACTCATAAAGACGCGCTTCTTTCAATTGCTATATCAGATGATGGCGGACACTGGGAAAATAGCCTAAAGAGAATCTTAAGAGAATATATTTAACAACCATGAAAGGAAAAATCGTACAAATTATTGGCCCAGTCATTGACGTCGCATTCCTCGGCGAGCCGCCAGCTATTAACACAGCACTTCTAATTACAGATAAAGCCGGAAAGAAAACCGTGCTTGAAGTCGCGGGCCAACTTGGCGGCGGACAAGTGCGAACAGTATCCTTAGGCGCGACGGAAGGCCTGACACGCGGCCTTCCCGTAGTAAATACCGGCAAACCTATTTCAGTACCAGTCGGGGTAGAAATCCTCGGACGCATGTTCAATCTCCTCGGCGAGCCGATAGACAACTTAGGGCCTGTGACAACCAAAGAACGCTGGCCAATTCACCGTGCCGCACCACCCTTTACCGAGCAGTCTACGAAAGTGGAAATCTTTGAGACCGGCATCAAAGTCATTGACCTCATCTCACCCTTTATCAAAGGCGGAAAAGTGGGACTCTTCGGCGGCGCGGGCGTCGGCAAGACCGTGCTTCTACAAGAGCTTATCCGTAATGTTGCAACGGTGCACAAAGGATATTCAGTATTTGCAGGAGTTGGCGAGCGCACGCGCGAAGGCAACGACCTCTATCACGAAATGAAGGGAGCGGGCGTACTGAAACAAACTGCCCTCGTCTTTGGACAGATGAATGAAGTGCCGGGCGCGCGTCTGCGTGTCGCGCTCTCGGGTCTTACGATGGCCGAATACTACCGCGATGCCATGGGCAAAGACGTGCTTCTCTTTATAGACAACATCTTCCGCTTCACACAGGCAGGCTCGGAGGTTTCGGCACTTCTTGGCCGCATGCCTAGTCAAACCGGCTACCAACCGACACTTGCCTCTGAAATGGGAGAACTGCAAGAGCGCATCACCTCAACTTCTAAAGGCTCTATCACCTCGGTGCAAGCCATTTTCGTCCCAGCGGACGACATCACCGACCCAGCTCCTGCCACCACCTTCGCGCACCTTGACTCAACTGTCGTGCTCTCGCGAGGTCTAACTGAGCTTGGAATCTACCCTGCCGTTGATCCATTGGATTCTTCCTCAACGGCGCTCTCCCCTGCGATTGTCGGCGAGGAGCATTATAAAGTCGCCCGCGAAGTTCAGCGCGTACTTCAGCGCTACAAAGAGTTACAGGATATTATTTCCATTCTTGGTATTGAGGAACTGTCCGACGATGACAAACTGCTCGTGGAACGCGCTCGAAAAATCCAACGCTTTCTCTCCCAACCATTCAACGTCGCCGAAACCTTTACCGGCCGCCCAGGCAAATATGTTCCTCGCAAAGAAACAGTTCGTGGATTCGCAGAAATCATTGCAGGACACAAAGACGATATTCCGGAGGATAAATTCTATATGGTGGGAGGAATTGATGAGGTCAAAGCATAATTAATTTTTCGCTGCTATGCATTTGTACATTTATTCTCTAGATAAAACTCTGTTTGAAGGAGAAACCAACTCCGTGATTTTGCCATCCCAAGATGGTGAGATTGGCGTACTTCCCCACCACGAGCCGCTGGTTACCGCACTTCGTAAAGGAGTAGTGGCTGTAGGAGATGGAGAAGAAAAGAAAAATTTTGAAATTGAAGGAGGTTTTGCGTACACCGATGGCGCACGTCTTATCGTGCTTGCAGATTAAGCACGCTACAAATTCAGCTTCTTTTCAATTACCTGCATACGCTAATAAAATGCGGCCGCATTTTGTTAGCGTAAGCGGGTTGACGTCGTGGAAACTCTGCGTAAGATGTGGACTAGAAAGGCATACTATGTCACAGCCATCATTTGAAGTAGGCGCAATAGTTGTGCCGAAATTCACACCGATCTATCGCCGTGGAAGTAGAAGTGTCAACGACACGAAAGGTCTCATCACAGAAGGCACACTGTTGATTATCACAAGGTGCGTGGCGCTACGTGAAGGAGGATACGTGCTCCGATTCAAAGGCAAACAACACTTTGAGTACGAGTCCGCGTTCTTTAACGAACTCCCAGCCGACAGCCTAGAACCGCCTCAAAACGGAATAGAAAGCGCAAAAGCCGCCTGATTATCAGACGGCTTTTCTTTTTTTCACTTACTGAATCCTTTATGAGACCGACAATTCTTCTATCTTTGTCGCCAACACAAAATCATTTTTTGAAAGACCATTGATTGAGTGCGTATAGAGCTCAATCTTTACTTTATTAAAATAAATATAGATATCGGGGTGATGCCATTCGGCCTCTGCTGTATCCGCCACACGATTTACAAAGTTAATAGCCTCGCGAAAATCTCTGAAGGTAAACTCTTTGGAGAGTTTGTTATCTACCAGTTTCCATCCTCCCTTAAGTTCACTAAGGTACCGCGTCACTTCTGCTTCTGTCAGCGGTGGCGTACCACGCTCACAGGGAATACAACGCTCGCTAGATAATTTACTCATCCCGTTAGAAGTGCAAAGCTGTTAATGAAAAGCAGAGTTGCAATAAATGCTGACGCAATGCAATACAAGCAGAAGTTTTTTATTACAAAGGCCTGAAGATAGAGCAGGAACAGAGAATACAGGAAACCAACGAGAGCCGTAACAAAGAGGAGTTTGCTTATAAGCAGAGCCCACGGTGGATAATACAGAAGTAGCAGAGTCGCAATAAAAAGAAGGCCGAAAAAAATGACGCCGAGTGCTTCATTGCGGATGCCAAGCATATCTGCCCAACGACTTTTGGTTACTATAGTGCAATCATGATTGATGGGGCAGACCAGCTGTTCTTCTCGGTGGTGCTTGACCAGTATGTAGCCCGCATTAACGCTGCCAAGCACGGACAGGGCCAAAAATGTGGCGAGGAAACTCATCTGAGAAAAACCCTATAAGGTTCTTGCAGGCAAATCACCTTTATAGTGAAGAGCGCAAAGCGCAAGCGCCGCAAAGAAGATAGCTACATCGCGAAATACGATGTCTAGTTGATTGATGTTAGTGATAATAATGGCGCCTAAGGTCGCGGCGGCAAGGAGTCCCGCCCACAATGTCTTTTTTCCTGAGAGGACCCAGCCAGCGAGCAGAAGTTGATACAACGAGAATGCCGAGAGAATGGTGGTAACCGGGACAACTTTCTGCGCACTCATGAAGCCGGGAAGATATCCGATCCAAGACGTTGGTTCAAGGAAAGAAGCGATCGCGGCATAGAGAAATACGACCGCGATACCAACGCGCAAGAGAAACGAGACCAAATGGGTGCGTTCATTCACGGTCGTTTCTATTCTACGGTAATCTTTCCAAACTGTCGGGAGTTGAGGTGATTGTGATAGGCCCACGTTCCTTTATTAGTAAACGTAAATGACCATGAAGCCCCGGGGGCATAGTTCTTGCACGCGTCAAAGATCCCCGCCTCAGCTGATGTGTCACACTTCTTTATATCTGAACCAGGATAGACGGTGTGTGTAGGATGCATAGCAGAAGCTGGCCAGAAATCAACCGAGCTTGCGTTCTTAAATTCAACCGTATCACCAACTTTTATGGTTACCAACGATGGAGAGAATCCATCGTCAGTATAAGTGATCATTTCCGTCTTTATCATTTCCGATGTCGCCGGTGTAGAACTTGAGGCAGGCATAGGTGTTGTCACCACCTCCTGGTTTGTTTCTACAGGGGCAACGGCTTGTTTGCCAGAGAACAAAAACCAACCAAACATAACGAGGACAATCAAGACAACAATAGTAACGATTGCATTTTTTGACATAAAATGAGTTTTAAGTGTTAAGCCATTATTATAAACCAGTGGCAATTTGACTTCAAACGTGACCTCTATTTTGATTCATTCAACAACTCACTAAATTTCCGTTGTAATTTCTCAAGTTTCGGGGCAATAACGATTTCGCAGTAGGGGGCATCGGAATTGCGCTTGTAATAATCCTTGTGATACGCCTCCGCTTTATAAAAGGCCTCTAAGGGCTTCACTTCCGTAACAATTGGCTTGTCATATGCTTTCCCGTCAGATAATTCTTTTATCAATTTCTCTGCAGAGTGTTTCTGTGCCTCTGTTGTGTAAAAAATAGCGGAGCGATATTGTGTGCCAACATCATTTCCCTGCTGATTGAGAGTAGTCGGATCATGGAGGTTGAAAAAGACTGCGAGCAAATCATCAAATGAAATGACTGTGGGATCATACTTTATTTCTATCACTTCTATGTACCCCGTTGCCCCACCAGATACTTCCTCATAAGTCGGGCTTTCCTTTGTTCCACCGGCATATCCTGGCATAACTGATGCCACCCCCTTGAGCATTTGAAAAACCGCCTCAGTACACCAAAAACATCCCCCACCAAATACTGCTGTTTCTAATTTAGAATTTTCGGACTGCATATTAGCTATAGTATACTATAGAGCAATCTATGAATGGACTCTCAATCACAGTCGCCTTTATCGCAGGACTTGTATCGTTTCTTTCTCCTTGCGTACTTCCCATTATTCCGGGATTTCTTGCTTACCTTGCAGGATCTTCTGCCGGAGGCGCACCGGTCAAACGGAAAGATACGTTTTTAAGTGCACTGTTTTTTGTACTCGGCTTTTCAGTAGTCTTTGCACTACTGGGGGTCCTCCTTAACACTTCCCTAGCGAATGTTGCATACAGCGTGCAAATGTGGGCCTCACGTGTCGGTGGCGCAATTATCATTTTCTTCGGTCTCTATGTGACTGGGCTCATCCATGTATCCTTCCTTGAGCGCGACCATAAATTTCGCGTGATGAAAAAATTCTCCTCGCGACACGTCACGTCATTCGTCTTTGGCACAGCATTCGCGGCCGGCTGGACACCCTGCGTCGGAGCGGCACTGGGCGCAATACTTGGCCTTGCAGCAACGCAACCCGGCTCTGCCTTTACCTTGCTCCTGACGTATGCACTCGGCCTCGGTATTCCATTTCTTATCGTGGGGATCTTTGCGGGCGAAGCATCTAATTTTCTTAACCGTTTTGCACCCATCGTGAAATACATCAATATTGTGTTTGGTATTCTTCTGATTGTAATCGGTATTCTTGTTTTTACCGGAGACCTCGCACGCATTGCAAGTTTTAGCTTACTGAATAGCCTTCTTCTTTCACGCTAATGACAAGCCTTGCACGCAACATTCTGTTGGTCCTGGTAATTGGCGGCATTATCGGCGCCATTGTCTTTCTTGAATCAGGCAAGGTCCGTCCGACTGGAGTAAATACCGCACCTACTCCACAGGAGGAAAATATCAGCCCAGCAACGGCATCCGAAATCGCCATGAAAGCTCTTAAATACAAAAAATATATAGAAATTGCGAATCCTTCAGGTTTTGTGAATACCAATGATATGCCTATAACGATCAGGTCTCTCGTAGGTAAAAAAGTGATAATGGTTGATTTCTGGACATACTCCTGCATCAACTGCCTGCGAACACTTCCCTACCTGACCAGCTGGTATGCAAAATACAAAAATATGGGATTTGAAATTGTCGGCATTCATACACCTGAATTTGAATTTGAAAAAGTAAAGGACAATGTCGTCAAAGCTACACAAGAATATGGTGTTACCTATCCAGTCGTTCAAGACAACGACTATGGCACGTGGCACGCGTACAACAATCGCTACTGGCCGCATCATTTTCTTATAGACATAGACGGCTTTATTGTGGATGATCATATCGGTGAAGGCGCGTACGACCAGACCGAAAAGAAAATTCAGGAGCTTTTAGCCGAGCGCGCTAAGCGCTTGGGAGAAACAGTGCCCACCGCACGTGATCAAATAACCGTCAGAGGAGAGGAAGTGGATGCTTCAAAACCTCGCACGGCTGAAATTTATTTTGGCGCTTTCCGTAATGAATCCTTTGCAAACGGTAAACAATCAACTGAGGGACCACAGACACTTACAATCCCGACAAATCCTCTACCTAATTTGTTGTATCTTGGAGGCACGTGGAATATAACCAGAGAATACAGCACGAATTCAACTGCCGAGGCGCGCATCCTTCTTCCCTATTCTGCACAAAAAGTATTTATTGTTGCAAGTGCTGACAAACCGTTACGCGCAAAAGTGATGCTTGATGGTGAAGTGCTCCCCGCCAATATGCGCGGCAAAGATGTGGACGCAAACGGCTATGTGACCATCCAAGAAAACCGTCTCTATCGCCTCGTAGAAGATTCTGCGTGGGGCCAACACACGCTTGAACTTCAGATTGAATCCCCCGGCTTAGATGCGTATACCTTCACGTTTGGCTAGTAGACTGCCCCCCCCCCACATACACTAACTTTACGCTATAGCGGAGAGTTAATGTATGTGCAAAAATCTCTGCTTTAAACTAAGACACAACTAAAAAGGGCCACAGTGAATCATTGCGGCCCTAACCCATCGACAATTTCTCTCGCGAGCGGTAGTCGTCGTGTCTTTTAGGCAACCACTCCAGAATCATCTGCATATCTCCATGCCAAGCCATCACTTGGAGCACCATCGGCATGAGCGAAATGATCCTCAGCAACTCCCATGCCACGAGATTTGATAGAACGAGACAAAAGAGAACTTTCTTTTTTTGAACCCGCCTTGATGACAATGGAGGTTCCACTCTCGTCTAGAAAGAGACGGGCACCTTTAGCACGTTCTTGTGAGACCAAACGACTGACAACTGGAGTCAAGTCTTCTAATAATTGACCCTCAAAGTTAAGCAACTCTGTCATAACTACCCCCTTTCATTTTTTTGATTGTTGAACTTATAGAGAACTGAAAAACTACTGGAAAGTAGTGCTGGCGCATTAAAATTTCAATACGCCAATCACATCCTCCCTTATATAACAAAAAACCATTATTTATAAGGGTTTTTTGCTTTTTTATAGATTTACGTTCACCTAGACCCAATACGTCAGAATTACCGCCTGCACAAAGAAGAGTACGAGGTAGTAGAAGATGTTGATGAAATAGAGCTTCCACGGGCGGTTCTCCCAGAGAACTGTTGAGAGGAGTGTGGTAGCAATAAAACCAACCCAAAGCGTAAACACCAACTTGCCTGCCCCTTGCACGTCCGTGATACCAAGCTTGCTCACCAAAATTGCAATCACAGCCGCAGTAACGAGCCCACCGACAAGAGCCAGCGCGTACGACTTCGCCATTCCCTTTGCCTGCGCCGCTTTCATCTGCTCCTGGCTAAATCCCATCAGAGGAACCCAGATCTTTCCAAACAGTGGCCCGTACCAAAAAGAACCGATGACCATGCTCGCCACGCCCGCGACAAGCACCGCCCAATAATTTAAAGCGAAACTCATAATGGTATGTTAATTAATAATCCTTTTTAAACTACCTAAACCTGAAAGAGGTTACCATTGTATCCAAAACCTTTTGGACTTGTGCCTGATTGAACTCACTGATGTTTTGATCAGGTGAATAGTTTTCAATGTTTGCATAATGAATGACGGTCTCAACCGCATAACACCGATCGCTATACACTGTGCGATAACTGGTGATGTCGTAGCGATTGCCTGCAGCAGCATCTATATAATGGAAACGACGAAATGGTATCCCACCAACATTCATTGAAGCAACCTCTACGTCCGTAAAGTCTTCCTTGAAACAATCGGTGATCGCATCTGGTTCTGCCGAGAAACCAACCAAAAACGTAGCCTCACCAAAATTCGTCTGCGGCTGGAAAGACTTCGGAATTACAATTTTTGTTGCAATTGTACCTGTGGAGGTGACGGCATCGGAACGCCACCCTATCGTATTTTCTTCTGACTTTCCTACAACAAGTGTCTCTGGATACGCAAAAGAGAATCCGAAACGACCACTTGAATACGTTGCGAGTGCAGAAGGAGAAATGTCTATCGTGCCTGCCGGATTTGCGGGCTGTCCATTTTCTTTCGTGTAGAGCGTCTCCGGCGAGCGCCAAAATATAATGATCCCGACAACAAGTACCACGAGGACAATGATGATTGCAAAGATTATTTTTTGCGTGTGGGACGAATCGGTCATACGTTAATTAAGGACTAGCACAATCTTGGTACGCTTGGCGTTGTTTGAAGAATTCCTGGCAGCCTTCTGCAAATGAGGTAACTTCAGCCGGACATGAAGAAGATGGGTTTGTAACTGCCCATTGGAAACCGAGGGACTGGTCCGAACCTGCAGGATATTGATTATGAGGCACAAGATTGGGGCAACTTTTCCTACCCAGAAATGAACCGCTGTCCACGGAATAATCGTGGAATAGTGCGTCTTTTGAGTAGAATCCAAAATACCAAACAATGCCAGCGGCGATAAGAATAACGGCAAATACTTTCATAGAGCTAGGAGCGTTAGAGTCTACTTCTGGTCGGGATTTAGTTGTAACACCCGAACCTGCACCGGTACACGAGAAGATTTTCCGGATAAATCAAGCGGGCTGTTTGAATCAAACACACTATAGGTAATAGTGGTAGGAGGGCCCCATTGGTAAAACCCTACCGGGAAATCACCCGCCCCTATTGTCTGCGTAAAACTTTCCGATGTTCCCACATCAGCAATGGAGCGGGCCTGATCGGTCGCAAGGTCCACCACGTAGAGATACTTCGTCTCTTTCTGCGATGCGAAGGTGCGGTCTATGATGCTCAGAAATTTCGTTCGATCAGGTGAGAAGAGCGTCGGATTCTCCTCAACACTTAAGACGAAGGGCAGAAAACGGCTCGCGGCCATTTTGCTAAACTTTTTTGTCGGAAAATCAAATTCATACAATGCGCCGTATGATGCATCCGCGTTTGCAGAGACAGAAACAAAGACGATAAGTTCAGGGTCTTGCCGAACCGTAAATTTTTTCAAAATCATCTTACCAAGATCGGGCACCGCCTGTTTGATGTTGGAAATAACCATTACACGCTTCCCAGCCACCGAACTCACCAGACGCTGGTCGGCACCCACTATAGTTCCTGCGGCGTCTCGAACGTTGAAAGTCTCCAGTGTATATTGAATATTATTGCGTAACGTGAAAGTCTCCGAAGAAATAATCGTGCTCACGCCTGTATCGGCATTTGAATTCTCCACGACAGGACGGGTAGGTGGTTTATTGGCGACGAAATCTGTTGAAGTCGCTGATTGCCCAGACGAATCAAGCGGCTGTGAACTGGAGCCATACATCAGATAAATACCCGCCACGGCGATAATAACGATAATTCCCACAACGGTCCAACGCGTATTTCGTTCTTGCATAGTATAAAAAATATTAACCTAGGTAAATAATGGTCTAATGATAACATGTCAAGTCCGAGCATATACACAAAATTACCCACAGGCACTTTAGGCTTAGGTTCCACAAAAAAAATTAGGGCTGGTAAATCCGGAGCGTTTTTATTGCCAACGAGCGACGGCAACAAAGGGTTTAATACCCCGCGCCAGAGGCGCGGGTAAGGGCGAACCCTCTTCGGGCGAGTACCTTACGAGTCTAGGGCTCTGCCCTGGGGTTTAATATCCTTTATTTTGCCTCTCTCAATTTTACCAAACACTTAATACAACTAATCTGATTCTCGCGTGTTTTTATATATTTACTGCCACAGACGCATATCACCACCTGCGTACGGTGAGGATTCACGATCCACTTTCCCTCTTTCTGGAAAGTCTTTCGCGAGACACGGTTCATGTTGTTGTTTCGTTTCATATTATTCAATGAAAGTCAGCGCCTTACCCCGTTTATCACCACGGCCCGTGCGGCCGATGCGGTGCACATAGTCGTTGTAGGTAGCAGGAATATCATAGTTGATGACATGAGAAACGTTAGGAATATCAAGTCCGCGCGCGGCGACATCCGTCGCCACTAAAATTTGGATATGGCTATCTTTGAAAAGGCCAAGCGCGCGCTGGCGTTTAGAATGATTCTTATTCCCGTGGATAGATTCGGCTTTGAAACCTTTCGCGGCAAGCATTTTGGAGAGCTTCTCCACGCCGTGTTTTGTCCGCCCGAAGATAAGCACCTTGCTGAACTCTTTTTGATTTAAAAGGTCGTGTAAAATCTCAATCTTGTTGGCACCATGACTAACCTTAACAACATCTTGGTCAACATTTTTTGCGGTATCACCTGTTTTGACTGAAATTCTGATCGGCTCGCGTAAAAATTCTTTGATGAGTTTCTCAATTTCGTGTGAAATAGTCGCGGAAAAGAAAAGCGTATGCCTATCGCGGGGCATCAGCGACACGACATAACGCATATCGCCGACAAAACCCATATCAAGCATCCGGTCCGCCTCGTCTAGCACCAGTGTCTTAAATTCAGAGAGCCGTATCATCTTTCGAGTGATAAGATCTTTGAGCCGTCCGGGAGTACCGATAATGAAATTATTCTGCGAACGTAAAGCTCGTATCTGCGGGACGATGGAGGCACCCCCGACGCAACAGACGGAAAAAATTTTCATGCCTTTGGAGAAACCTTTGAGTTCTTGTTCAATTTGAATAGCAAGCTCGCGAGTCGGAACAATAATCAACACTTGCTCTTTTCTATTGAGTAATACTTTGTGAATCAGCGGAATAAGAAACGCACCGGTTTTGCCCGTGCCGGTGTTCGCAACACCCACCACATCAAGATTTTTAAGAATATGCGGAATAACCCGATCTTGAATCGGGGTCGGTGTTTGGTAACCCTTAGCGAATACTGCCGCTTTTAATTGTTCATCAATTTTAAAATCAGCAAATGCATGCTCGGGAACAAAATGTTCCACCTCCTCGGTAATGACTGCCTTATGAACAAATTTGGACGGGTCAATACGTTCCCCTGCTGGGCCGCCCCCTCCACGCCGATTTCGGTTACCAAATGACGAAGAACCCCTCGAGTGAAATAAGGAAGATTTATGGAAGGACCGTTTAGGCCCCCTATTATTGAAGCTTCTTGTATACATATGTTGGCTATCTATAACCTCTAGTCTTTAAAATAAAGAGCGACTAGGTAGTCTCGAAAGTTTAGATAAAGCCCCGTTATACCCTTTGGCTTCTACGTTTTAGAGCATTCGCCCCTAAAAAACTAATGAGATTAAGTTACTGAGGCAGTATATATGAAAAGCGTACCTTTGTCAATTTTGTGCATTTTGTGCCGTTTACAAGCGTCTCAACCCCCTTTCTAATTCACGAATGAGATCGTCTGGGTCTTCAAACCCAACGGAAAATCTAAAGAAACTGTCGGATATGCCAAGCGAAAGGCGGTCTTTTTTAGACAGACTTTTGTGACTCATAAGCGGCGGATACGCAAGAATTGTTTCGGGACTGGCCAAGCTCTCGCCATACACAATCAACCCGTTTTCGGTGACCTTTTCAACACATGATTTCAATTTCGCCAGACTACTCGTTTTCGTCTCAAATGAGATAACCGCGCCAAACCCGTTCTTCATTTGTCGCTTTGCCACGCGATGCTCGGGATGAGACGATAGGCCCGGATAGAGTACTCTTTTTATTTTTGCATGGCGCGACAAAAACAGCGCGATCTTCTGCGCACTTTTGCTCACGCGTTTCCAGCGCAGAGTAAGCGTCTTTGCTTCTTGTATGACCCGATAACATTCATCGGGAGACAAAATAGCCCCGACGGTTTTTTGCATAAACTTCAGTTTTTCATGGAGTTCTTTGTTTTTAGTGATCACCGCCCCCGCAATGACATCATTATGCCCCGCGATATATTTACTCAAACTGTGAATGACGGTCTCGGCCCCATACGTAAATGCCTGCGTAGAACAAGGCGGCGCAAACGTGCCATCCACCACAAAAGATATGCGTGTTTTCTCTGATATTTTCTTCACTAAGGCTAAATCAACAATGTGCAGAGAGGGATTGGTGGGAGTCTCTACAAAGAAGTACTTGGTGGTAGGCCGAATATATTTGCTAACGTGTTCAAAACTTTTGAATTCTATGAAATCAAACGCGATGCCCCATCGTTTGAACAACTGCTCCATCAGTCTGAACGTCCCTCCGTACACTTCGTGACAAAAAAGCACATGGTCGCCGGGATTAAGTGTCAGGAAAAACATCGCTTCCGCCGCGACCCCCGAGCTAAAGACGGTAGCGTCTCCCCCTCCCTCAAGCGCGGCGAGTTTCTCTTCCAGGATTGAGCGCGTTGGATTCTTACCCCGTGAATACTGCCACACTCCTTCCTTGCCGAATTGTGGCTGTTTAAAGGTCTTTGTGCGAATAAGCGCGGGCGCTACCGCTCCCGTAATGGGGTCGGGCTTTTCGCCCGCATGCACCGAAAGCGTCTCAAACGAAAAATCTTTATCGTGATTACTCATGGTATGTTGATTAATCCTATAAAAACAAAACTCTTTCCATCATGGAAAGAGTTTTGAAATAGAGTTCGTATCTCCCCACGGTGGGCTAGAGGTAGCACCTTCTACACTATCGTAGGGTTGCTGGCAGTTCATTGGGCTAGTTCCCTCCCTGCACTCTTGATAACTTATTTTGCTTGTTACAGTCTACACTATTGAAAAAAACGTGCAAGAAAAAATATGCGGTGCTGGAAATACACTTACCCTTGCCTTCGAGCGCGGGCACGCTCAATTTCCGTGAGCCCTTGTTTGCGCAGACGCACGCTCTCGGGAGTAATTTCAAGATATTCGTCGCCTGCCATGATTTCAAGTCCACGTTCAATGGTAAGCGTAAACGGTGGCACCAGATCTATCGCTTCATCCGAACCCGATGCGCGCATGTTGCTAAGCTGTTTCCCCTTTGTCGGGTTTACCAGCATCTCTTCACCCTTTGAAGTATTACCGATTACTTGGCCCTCATATACTTTGGTACTTGGCCCGATGTAGAGAACGCCGCGATCCTGTAAATTCCATAAGGCAAATCCGAGCGCTTTTCCCGTCGTCATGGAAACCATTGAACCGGTCGGGCGCTTCTTGATTTCTCCAGCATGCGGTCTAAAACCCACAACGCGCGACGCAAGAATCCCCTCGCCTTTCGTATCAATAACAAATTGGTTGCGGTAACCTAAAAGTCCACGCGTAGGACCTTCAAAGGTGAGGCGCACAGTCACATCATGGACATGCATGTTATGCATCACAAATCCTCGTGTGCCCAACCGCTCAATGATAGCCCCTTGATATTCTACGGGAGTATCAACTATAACTTCTTCAAACGGTTCGGTTTTAACCCCATTTTCCTCGCGAACAATGACTTGCGGTTGTGATACCTGAAGCTCATACCCTTCCCGTCTCATATTTTCAAGTAAAATTGCAATGTGAAGCTCGCCGCGGCCAAAAACACGCGAACTTTCAGTGGAAGAAAAATCAACGCGCAATCCCACATTTACCTCAAGCTCACGCGTAAGACGGTCACGCAACTGCCGCGAAGTGACGTACTTCCCTTCTCGGCCCGCAAACGGAGAATTGTTAACCAGAAAATTCAGAGCGATGGTAGGCTCGTCAATAGCAATAGCCGGAAGCGATGATCCCTGTTCGTCTGTCGTGACCGTCTCCCCGATATCAATGTCTGGAAGTCCTGCGATCATGACAATATCTCCCGCGTTCGCGCTTTCTGCATCAATTTTATGCAGGCCTCTGAACGTAAAGAGCTTAGTAATTCGCCCCACGCGCGTCTCGCCGCTTGGTTTTTTCACAAACACGTTCTGATTTGCCTTAACAACTCCCTCATATACGCGTGCCACCGCGAGCCTGCCAAGAAAATTATCGTAGCCAAGATTGAAGGGTTGCAAGCGAAGTGCCGTATCGATAACGGAAGAAGCGGGCGGCACATGTTCCAGGATGGTATCAAGAAGCGGAGTCAAGTCGCTGGATTCATCGGTCAGTTTTCGTTTTGCGATGCCGGAACGGCCAATGGCATACACGACGGGAAAATTCGCCTGCTCGTCGCTGGCACCAAGTTCCATAAACAATTCAAGTACCTGCTCCTCCGAGCGCGCCGGATCTGCTGCCGTTTTATCTATTTTGTTTATAATGACGATAGGTTTAATACCAAGCTCAAGAGATTTTTTCAATACAAAACGCGTCTGCGGCATTGGCCCCTCCTGTGCGTCAACCACCAAAAGCACCGAGTCAATGGAACGAAGCACACGCTCCACTTCAGAGCCAAAATCAGCGTGGCCTGGCGTATCCACAATATTTATTTTCGTATCTTTATAAAAAATTGCGGCATTTTTGGAATAAATGGTAATACCGCGCTCAAGTTCAAGTGCGTTTGAATCCATAGAGATTCCCTCTTCACCAACGCCCGTCTGACGCAACAGTGCATCAGTAAGCGTTGTCTTACCGTGGTCAACATGAGCGATGATAGCTATATTACGTATTTCCATTGTATTAAAAAGCAAAAGGTGTAGTACCACTTCGCGCCCCGTAGCAAACGCCGTGGGCAGATTGCTTTGGGGTGGTCAACATGAGCGATGATAGCTATATTACGTATTTGCATAAAATAAAAACAGGCCTCCGGGGCCAAATGTAAGTACATCATACTATATTGGAGCTATAACGTCAATTGAGCACCAATGAGTGCTTTAACGTTCGTGAGCGTATTGACGAAATCCCCCTCTTTATTTTCCACAACCACATCAAAAGAATCGGCAAGCGCCAGCTCTTTGGTCGCCGTGACAATACGTTTTTGAATTTCTTCGGCAGGGGCCCCGACACGCTCTTTCATAAGACGGTGGGTGATATTTTCTATAGAGCCCGGGTGCAGAAAAATAATAAAGGTATGCGGCATTTTATCTTTAAGAGTCTTTGCGCCCTGCACGTCTAAAACCGCGAACACATAGGCGAAACGCTCAAGTAGTTGGGCAAGAACATTCTTGGATGAGCCATAGAGATTGCCGTAGACTTCGGCGTGCTCAAAGAATTCATCCTTTGACAATCGTGCCGTAAACTCTTCCCTCGCAACAAAATGGTAATGATCACCATCGCGCTCACCCGGTCGAGGAGAACGCGTCGTAATAGTTATCAGGCGAGAAGCATTCGGGGTGCATGCGAGCAACGCATCAACCAAACTAGACTTACCTGAAGCCGAGGGTCCCGTGACAACAACAAATCTTCCTTTCATAGAATATCAAGGATTGTAGCACACACTATCCGACGGTCTTTAGTACAGGATAACGGGCCTGGGTTGATTTTGATTCAGTATAGCTTGCACTAGCTCTTACGGTAAGCATGCTGATCAATTAGTTTTAATTTCTTCTTTCTGCTCCATCGTTTTATCTCGGCTTCCCGCGCACGTGCTTTTTTGAACGTGCGAAAAGTCTCCGAGTGTTTAAGTACCACAGGCCGGCGGATTTTTGTGTAGTGCGCGCCAGCCTTTGCATGGTTGTGCTGAAAAATCCTACGTTCTAAATTACTGGTACACCCAACGTACAGCGTCTTATCTGCACACTGGAGGATATACACAACATGCGCCACGGAAAAACTTATTGGTTTTTTATGCCCTGGTGAGGGACAATCGTATCACCGAGGAGCATAAGAAATTCTTCACTTCTGGGTTCAAAATGTTTTTCCTTCAAATGTAAAATTGGGTAACATTCCGGAGTATATTCATAATGAGCACGTACTTCCCTATCTTTAAAAACACGCAGATGGTATTGATGTGTAAAATCCTTTACGTAGCGCAAACTGACAATCTCGCCTTCATCTTCCCACGCAACGAAATGGTTTCCGTACCCTTGTGAAATTAAAAACGAAGTGAATTCTTTGAGCGTTAAATGCGGGGCTACCGTACCAAGAATAAAGTTCTGTCTGCCTACATGGCGGACAATACCTAAGCTAATCACTGCATCTCGGACATAAGGATGACAGGGGGTGTAGAAACGCCAAAAAGCATACTTCAAGCGATTAGCCAGCGTATCTGGATACGCCATTCGTGAAGCCGGAAGGCTACTAAACCATTTTTTTTCCAAGGAATGACTTAATTCAGGGCTCATAGCAAAAGTGCCGTCGTCTAGATATTATACATCTTAGCAAGAGGTAGGTTGAAACTCAATCCACAGTTATAAAGAACTAGGTGGATTAAGCGGAACCTCCTTATTTATTGCCAAGCGAGTAAGCGGAGAGAAAAAGTATCTTCTTTTTCTCTCCCGAGCGAGCGATGGCAACAAAGGGTTTAATGCCCTTTATTGATTTGTTTCCAGAGCCAAATGCCGAGGAGAACGAGGTCCACCACTACCGCCAACCAAGTGATAACCCCAAATGTTCCAACCCCTCCCATCATGCCCCAACTGTCATATCCATATCCCATCATAGACATACATTATACACCACATCCACTTTGCTGTTTAGGTGCCGCAATAGACTGCCCCGTATCAACCCCACACCCGCTTCCACTCTGCTGCTCTTGCCCATGAACTTGCGAGGAAACCCACGCGTAGCCAGATGCACTGGAATAGTCTATGCCGAGCATTTCCTGCGGGTGTACGTCCTTCCACAAAACTCCTTTATCTTTCATGAATTGTGCAATAGTGAGATAGGTGTCAGGAAACCAATACGAATTGACGGTTAATGCTGTCTGATACATTTCTTCCTCTCCAACACCCTGCGAAGCCATAAGTTCAAGAAGGCCGAGCATTGCCATACCATGATTGCAGTCAGGGAAATGCGTAGAGTTGCCGCAACAGGGCCGATAAATTCCTCGTGATACTTTGTCCACCACTATTTGTTGTTCTTCTGTCAACGAGAAAAACAGGTGCCGACTGTAGTGATCCATCGGATTGCCGGCCGCGACTGTCCAACCTCCGGTTGAGGCAAAATTCTCCGGCCCGCCGTACGCCCGATTGGTCATCTCTCCTGATTCCAAGATAGGATTTTTGCTTGCAAGGCCAAGCGCCCAAAATAGATTCAAGAGATACCCGGCATTTTCTTTGGTGATTTTCAGTTTTCCGTCATTGTTCCCGAAGAGTAGGTTTTTGTATTCATTGGTGAATGCGCCTCTCTGATCGTATAGCGCTTTGAATTTGTCGGCGTCAATCGCACCAACACTCGTAAGTCTTGCGCCAAGATTGCCCCACGTCACTGGTAAGATACTGCCGTCCGAAGGTAGCACTGCCTCTTCCAAAGCTGCTGCCGCTCTGACATTTTCTTGCGCTTCGCTATCTTTTAACGTTTGCGTTTGCGGCATACGATTCGCGTTATTGTAGACCATCGCCGCAGCAATTATCATTCCGGCAATCACGATACTGATGGGAACCGCCAGTTTGTTTCCCTCCATTTCTTTTAGTTCTTCGTGTGTTTCGTTTTCCATGTGTTTATTTTGTTGCCATATTATTCCTTACAACAATCTGCTAACTTGGACACAAGATCTTCCAGTCGTACACTGTCTGGGGATACATTCGGTACGCTCTTGACACTTATTAATTTGAGTTTAAGCGCCCAAAAAATGGAATAGACATGGTAGGCCTTCTTAAATACCTCACCCGCTTTTTCTTTCATTCCCTCCGACTGCAATTTGTTGCCAACTTCAATTAATCGCATGGTAGCGGAGAGAAGATGTTTTGATGCACACCATGTCTCCCCCTCATGATCTGGCATAAGCTCGGCAAGTAATTGCGTACGCATTCTCCGAACCTCAGTGGCGGTGTCATGATATTCGTCCTTACCCGTTTTCATAGCCGTGAAGAAAAAGTGTTCCTCAAGACTGATCAGGTTCATAACCGCAAGACTCAAGTCCTCGGTAGTGGAAAGATCAACCCCACCCTCTTTTCTGGCCACTGCTATTTTTGCGATAAATTCTTCAAGTGAGAACGGCTTTTTTGTATTTGTTGATTTCATATTAGATGAACAGCACTAAGATGCCGATAATGATCATGGCGATGCCAGCGTAGAGATGCACATTTTTCATCTGGGTCTGTTTCCACTCCTTGATACGGTCAATAAGTACGGGATTGGCAGCAATCCACAGAGTCGCAACGAGCGGTGCAACAAGAATTACGTTGTACAGGACAAGGTAGCCGAAACCTTTGAAGTATGTCATCTGGTCATGGAGAAGCCCAATAACCATTAGATACGGGCCACCCATGCAGGGGAATTGACAGAGTCCGACCAACAGACCAAGCGCAAAAGCTGCTGGCAGAGAGATTGTATTGATGAGTGTGCCAATAGAGCGGTGTGCCGCGTCCGGAATTTTGAGCTTGATCGGAAATTTTGGGAAAAGCGCACCGAAAAGATTCAGAAGCCCAAAT
Source organism: Candidatus Taylorbacteria bacterium RIFCSPHIGHO2_02_FULL_46_13 (assembly GCA_001821015.1). GTDB lineage: Bacteria > Patescibacteriota > Minisyncoccia > Phycocordibacterales > DSPV01 > 2-02-FULL-46-13. The sequence goes on along the minus strand of MHRQ01000012.1, from coordinate 11,551 downwards.
AGGATGAGCATCGTCGCGCCCAGCTTGCCCATGAAGTGCGGCGTGTTGAAGATATGGAGCACCTGTAACAAGCCGATGCCGATCGTGAAGTAAGCTGCAAATATGCCAGCGATATAGAGCCCGCCAATCTGGAGAATCTTTCTTCTGGTCATTTGCAGGCCAAACAGAAACGCGATGGTGATGAGCAAGATTGAGAACGAGCACGGATGGACGCTATCTAGAAGCGCCGAGAAGGCCACTAAGGGCAAGAGCCAAACTCCACCCTGACTTGCACTCCAAAGAAAGGACGAAAACCCGGGGCTATATTTTAGCGTCACAATCCCAAGAATTGCAATAAGCACTATCCCGATACTGATAATAAGTTTTTTCATACCGTTATGGAGTTACCAGCGCCTTTATCTCAAGCTCTAGCGTGCCGCCTAATGTGTCAGTCAGCACGACGAAACGGTCAATCGCACCTATTCCCGCAGGACCGTGGGCATTGGGATCATAGACGACACGGATGGTGCGGTTCTCACCGGCTTTTATAATCTCATTGGCCGGCGGTACCGCCCCCCCGTGTCCGGGCATGCCGAACGGACCTTTAGCCCCCCCGTTCGGATCTACGATGAACGCGGTCGTGCACATACAGGAGGTAACCACCGTGCTGATGATAATATCGCGGTCGGTCGGATTAGTAATGGTGAACTCTGTAGTGACATCTCCACCCTTCATAGAGATGGTGCCAAAATCATAAATGGTTTCAGACACCACAAGAGCGCTTTTAGATGAGGACGCCCCTCCAACTCCCTGAACGGATGCCGTAGTGGCTTCTTTCTGAGTATAACCCCAAACAAAGAGACCTATCAGTACAAAGCTGACAACGAGAACGTTAACAATTGTTTTTGGTTTCATACGAACTGTATTAGATGAGAAGAATAAGAAACGAAAAAACTCGCGAACGGGCGCGAGCGTGAGCACTTAAAAAGCAGAACTTTTTAAGTGCTCTTAGTAGGTAGAGGGGCTGTTTTCAAACAAAGACAGCCAGCGAGTTATTTTCCTTTCATAAGAATTAACCGGTGGAGAACCATAGACAAGACGCACAGTAGCGGGCGGCCCACGTAACGGAGAACGTATACCGATTACGAGCATCGCGTAGGTGGCAAGAAGTAAGGAAATAATCAGTGCCGTCTGACCCGAACCAACGGGCACATTGAAAAATGACTGGTACGCAGATATGTGGTGGAGAGCAACCGTTACCGCATCCTGTGGACAAAGCGAGTCTCCTAGTGCAGAGAATGGACAGTCGCCAGACATATCTCCATCTGGCATATGTAACATGGCTACAACACTTAGAAACACAATCGTCAGGAACGATATCAGGATCATCACCGAGATAATTTGTTTAGATGTGGAATACATACATTTAGAGACGCCTATTTCTCAAGAGTACCGCATTTACGGAGACAATAACAGTGGAGAGTGACATGAAAACAGCTGCCACCGCCGGTTGCAAAATAACACCCCACGGAGCCAGCGCTCCCGCCGCCACGGGTAAGGCAACTAGATTATAACCCGTGGCCCAAAAAAGATTCTGAATCATCTTTGCATAGGTCAGTTTAGAGAGCGTTATGATTTTGGAGATGTCGCGCGGATCATTTTTAACGAGAATGATGCCCGCAGATTCAATTGCAACATTCGTTCCTGCGCCGATGGCAATGCCGAGGTCGGCTTGTGCCAAAGCCGGTGCATCATTGATGCCATCACCAACCATAGCAACAGTGAGCCCCCGAGACTGCAATTCGCGGACTTTCTTAACTTTGTCTCCGGGAAGAACCCGCGCAAAGTACTCATCCAATCCAAGCTCGCCTGCTACGCGGCGAGCTGATTCTTCGCTGTCGCCGGTAATCATTGCCACGCGGATTCCACTTTTTTTCAGACGAGTAATCGCTTCTTTTGATTCCGGACGGACTGCATCTGCAACCGATATCGTCCCCATAATTCTTCCCTCGCGCTCCACCACAATATCATCACCTCCTTTCGTACCGACGAATATATGCTTGCCTGCCAGAGTGCCTTCGGCCCCTCGGCCAGGCACACGCTTGAAATCTTTTACTTCTTGAAGTCGCAACGACCGCTTTTGTGCTTCTTCCACCATCGCTTTAGCAATCGGATGTTCGGAGTGCGCGTTCACCGAAGCGGCCAGAGCCAGAACTTCGTCAGAACTCACCAGTGTTACTTTGAATTTCGCTTCGGTAAGCGTCCCTGTCTTATCAAACAGTACCACATCAATTTTCCGAGCCGCCTCAAGCGCAAGACGCTGGCGAATCAAGAGACCATTTCGAGCAGCCATGGTGGTAGAAATTGAAGCAACGAGGGGAATTGCAAGCCCCAGCGCGTGCGGACACGCGATAACAAGAACGGCAACCAATCGCTCAATAGCGAATGATGTTCCGGCACCCGCAATAAGCCAGGCAACAAACGTTATGACACCGGCACCAACAGCCACCATGGTTAAATAAAATGCGGCCCGATCAGAAAGCATCTGTAGCTTTGATTTACTCGCTTCGGCATCAGCAACCAGACGCATAACACCGGCCAGAAAGGTACTCTCGCCAATCTTCGTGACTTCAATATTGAGACTGCCATCGCCGTTGATTGCCCCGGCAATAACTTCATGGCCCACCGTTTTGGGGACAGGCCTTGATTCTCCGGTGATAATTGATTCATTCAAATCTGAACGTCCACCAATAATCTTCCCGTCAGCCGGCACTTTTCCCCCGGGGCGAACCACTATGATGTCACCAACGGTAAGTTCGTTTAGAGCAACGATAACAATCTGACTACCTCGAATAACCTCTGCTGTATCAGGAAGAAGTTTTGCTAGTTCTTTAAGAGCGCCCTGTGCACCCTGTACTGCCCGCATCTCAATCCAGTGGCCGAGAAGCATAACCGCAATCAACGTAGAAAGCTCCCACCAGAGAGTATGGCCGGAACCTGAGAGGGTTGAATACACACTCCACACGTAGGCGGTGGTAATTGCAAGAGCAATGAGCGTCATCATGCCCGGAAGGCGTGCTTTCAATTCACGCCACGCGCTCGCGAGGAATATCCATCCGCAGTAAAAAAAGATAATACTTCCAAGGATCAGCGAGAGAAACTGCGACCCAACAAATTGGGGGGCGGTCCAGTGCAGAAACATAGCAGGTAGATCTGAATATGCGATGATTGGTAAGGTCAAGACAAGCGATATCCAGAACTTCGTGAGAAACGACAAGGTGCGATGTCCCGCATGTTTATTGAAATCGCTATGATCCCCATGCGAAACATGACCCGTTTTTTTCATACCTCTTACCGGCACGAGCGCCATACCACATTCAGGACACATACCGGGCTGTTCGCGCTGGATTTCGGGATGCATGGGGCACGTGTAAAGACTTTCCGAGATGTACTCGTGTGGTGTTTCTGGTTTATCTGGTTTTATGTGGTCACAACAGTCCATTGAAATTGTTATTGGATTTCACGCTCTAATTGACGACGATACAAAGCGCACACACCGGCAGAAACAGAAATGAGTTCAAGCACGATCGCATCAAAGAAACAGTGCTGTTGTGTAAACCCAAAGATAGTTCCGGTTTCACCCGCAAGCCATGCTCCAACGAGCGCAAGCGCACCCCAAATACCGGTTACCATAGACACACCGTGGATCAAAGAAGATTTTTTCATCGTGATTAAAAAATTGATTAACTGATAATTTTAGTTGATAAAGGATATTAAACCCTTTGTTGCCATCGCTCGCTCGGGAGAGAAAAAGAAGATACTTTTTCTCTCCACTCACTCGCTTGGCAATAAAAACCTTTGCTATTGTTTTCTTTGCGATACTCGGTAAATCTTAAGAATTTCTCCAACTGCTTTGTTTTCTTTCCCATGTCGCATCTGATCAGCAACATGAGTCTCAAGATGGTTTTTTAACATGAGTCCTTCAAAAGCGCCCAAGGCGCTTTTGATTGCGTATGCTTGAGTAATGACGTCAACACAATACGTTTCTTCCTCAACCATCCTTTGAAGCCCACGGACTTGCCCTTCAATACGGCGTAAACGGCTCAATAAGGCCTTCTGTGTTTGCTTATTCATATCACCCGAGTATATACCCCCAGGGGGTATATTGCAAGTCGACAGGTAATAAAGGGCATTACACCCTTTGTTGCCATCGCTCGCTCGGGAGAGAAAAGAAGATACTTTTTCTCTCCGCTCACTCGCTTGGCAATAACATAGCAAAACAAAAACCCACTCTGATTACAAGAATCAAAGCGGGCTTCTGTGGCAATTCAGTTAGGATAGGTGTTTGGAAAGATGTCCGGCCATTTTCATCATATGCACCTGTGCTTGTCCGCCGAATACTTTCTTGAGCTTTTCATCGGCATTGATAAGGCGCTTATCCTTTGAATCCTGAAGATTGTTAGCCTTGATATATACCCACAGTTTCTTGACCACTTCTGATCGTGGCATTGGGCCATTTCCAACGACTGCTGCTAGCTCAGGGCTAACATTCAGGGGCTTCATAAAAGCAGAGTTCTCTTTTGCCATATTTTTTAATTACTTAGTAACGCCTTTAATCATAGCACTAGCAGGGCAAATTAGGAATAGTGGTATCCTAGTCTAAATAAACCGTAATATACGCCATTGCTATTCGTCTCTACCAAAGGGCTTCATGAAGCCTTCACTGACCGAGCTATACGATATTGTGTATAGCGCCTCTATAAGCTAAAAACCAAAATTATGAGAATACTTCTTGTAGAAGACGAAAAAAGCTAGCTGATGCCGTCGTAGAGGGTTTGACTCATAAAGGGCACGCGGTGGACGCACTGTATGACGGCACCTCCGCATTAACAAGGATATCTCTTCATCATAACGACTACGACCTGGTGATTCTAGACCTTATGTTGCCGGGTATGGATGGTGCCACCATCTGTAAAACAGTCAGGGAGCGCACTATCACCCTCCCGATACTCATACTCACTGCGCGGGATGAAGCGGATGAAAAAGTGCGCTTGCTTACATCTGGTGCCGATGATTACGTAGTAAAACCATTCTCGTTCGATGAACTTTGTGCGCGGATCGATGCTTTGCACAGACGGCCGGCGCCTATGGTTCCTATAGTACTTCGTGTTCGAGACATTGAACTCAATGCCTCCGAACAAATGGCGCGCAAGGGAGAAACCCTACTGCCGCTCACCCTAAAAGAATTCATGTTGCTTGAATACTTTCTACGACATCCCAATGAGGCCATCAATAGGGAAGATTTGTTGAGCCATTTATGGGATTTCAATTATTTATCATTTAGCAACGTAGTTGATGTTCATGTTAAAAATCTCAGAAACAAGCTCGGTCGCGAACACGAAGATCTACTGGAAACGGTTCGCGGAGTGGGCTATCGGCTTAAAGCGTAAATATCAGCAAGATCTCATCTTCCGTACGCAGTGGAATATTATTGGGTGCATTGTCTTACTGGGCACATCCCTTTTAGCCCTCGTTGCCTACGCATTCCACTATTTGTACGAGGAACTGACACGGACTATCCTGCAGGGCGTCATTGACCAGTTAAGCACGGGTAGTGCTGGGGACGGAGCAGACATCGCGCAAGCGGCACAAAACGCGCAGATGAGAAACTTCGTTATTGTATTTGCTGCAACCGCACTGATGGCAACACTGGTTGGCTATTTCATAGCGAAAGTCGCGCTCGCGCCAGCGCGTAACGCGTTGCTGTTTCAAAAACGCTTCATTGGCGACATCGCTCACGAACTCCGCACCCCTATCGCTATCATAAAAACGAACAGCGAAGTATCGCTGATGGACACGTCACTTGACCCAAAAGTTCAGAGGGTGCTACATAGCAATATAGACGAACTGAACCGTGCATCAGAGATTATCAATAACCTCCTGACATTCAGCAACTGGACTCGCCCTGAGCAGATGAACTTTAGCAGTATTGATCTTGGGGTTGTGGCCGACGCGGCCATTCGTTCCTTGCGAGAACTAGCAAAAAAGAAACGCGTAGAAATCATCGTATACAAAAAAACACCTCGCATGATTTATGCCAACAGCACCGCAATCGGACAGATTGCTACCAATATCATCAAGAACGCCATTAGCTACACGCCCGCCAGAGGGAAAGCTACCGTGTTAATTGAGCCTGATTACCAAGGCCATATACTCTTTGTCGTCCAAGATACGGGCATGGGTATTGAACGTAAAGATCTGCCGCACATTTTTGAGCCATTTTTCCGTGCAGAACGTTCACGAAACCGACAACATGGTTCAAGCGGGCTTGGACTAGCCATCGTAAGCGAGTTAGTCAAAATACATCATGGAAAAATTGCAGTGAAAAGTGCCCCGAACCACGGCACGACTGTTACCGTATCATTTCCCTACTATAAAAACGGGGACGCTGCGTACAGTGCTAAAAGAGAACAGACAGAACACCCTGATGAAATAAGCGCGGGTTTTGTGGCATAAAGGGTATGAAACCCTGCAGTTATGCGGTCGCCCGCCTCCCCTTTTAAAATAATAAGATTTGTCCAGACATACTCGCGAGTGTGGCCGCATGAAAACAGCATCTCTAAAGATGCTGTTTTCATGCGGCCACTTTCGTGTTTTTTGATACGAACTTAATAATTGCGCGTCATTGCACCGATACCACTTTTCCTGTATTTATATCAACGTACACGGTCACAAGCATAGCCCCCTTGGTCCCGACAATCTGCCAGACACGGCTTTTTTCTCGAAGGATAGTCTGTACCGAAAGCGCGGTGGATATGTAACCGCTCTGTATTGCGGTATCTATCGCCGTTTGCGCGCTGACTTTGAGATCTGCAGCTTTTTCATCAGCCGGAAGAATGCGAACAATGTTTCCCAAAAGCTCAAGTTTTGTAGACGCGGCCAACGCAAAACCGATTTTTAGATTTCCATTTTCGTCCACACCCAAGGTCTGATCGAAATCGCTGAGACCGTTGAGTAACTCAACATTACCACCCAACATCTGCACCAGACCAATGCCGTGCTGTGTATTCAACTTAACCACCGGAAAGAATAGTATTGTTCCATCACCCGTGCGGTGTAGTGCTTTTCCAGAATCAAAGTCAAACGAAACCCCTGACGTTCCGCCCTTTTCCACAACAATTTTTGTATTGAACGTCAGTGTTTGCGACGGCAACTTAGCTTCTACATTTTTCAGTCCCTCTTTCGAAACGATCACCACTTTCCCAATGGAGAGACGTATTTTAGTATAACTGCCGGCCGTTAAGTTTAGATCAGAGAGTAGCTCGTTACGCGCCTTCTCGTGTAAATTAAGAAGGTCAAAGGTGCGGGGTGTTTTTGAAATGCTCACCCAACTACCTTGCGAGCTCTGGACCGAGAGCTCGTTTACGGTAAGCATGATGGATTGCAATGTATCAAGTCCGACTGCTTCATCAGTAATAGAGAAAATAACACGCCCAGTATCTTTCGATTTTGCCGGCGCAGATACGCTCGCCTCTATCGTGCCCGATGTATTCGTCTCTGTAGTGGGAACCGTGTCCCCCTGATTTTGAAGAGCATTTTCCGTTGCCGACTCCTTAATCAAGAAAATCGCTCCACCAATAATAATTACCGCGATAACCGCCCAAAGTGCATAGTTCTTTTGCATATATAGATATCCTTATGAAATTATTAAAACCAGACTACTCAAGAAATTATACACCGAACCACACGCAAAGGAAACCGTTACCAGACCGAGGCCATGACATGTATGGTTTTTAATCGTTTAAAATATTTTTTCATTATACTTCCGATATGGTGGTGCGTAATCGCCGCGTGGCGAAAATTGCGGTCACAAACGAGGCGATGAAAAAGAGCATACCGTAAAAGCACGGGGTTACAAGGGGATTTGCTCCAGGAGTGCAGCTGATCGGGATTCCACCGTTGGGAAGAAGTTTGTAGAAATCGGCAACTTCATACGAAACTACCGACCCCGCGAAGAGCACACAAAACAGAAGAAAATTGCGTAACCGCCGAGCTCTTATCTCGGTGGGAATTTTTAGTACGACAACGGACCAAACGAGCGCAACCACGAATGC
>MHRQ01000012.1:0-3420 GCA_001821015.1 Candidatus Taylorbacteria bacterium RIFCSPHIGHO2_02_FULL_46_13 | reverse complement strand
ACACAATCACGAAAACGAAACAACGTGCCATATGTAGAATAAAAAGTATCAAATTGGGTGAGCAATTTCGTCCATGCGAACACCGTCCCGCCGATCAGTATGAGCGATTGCACCCACAATAGTTTTTGTAACCGGTTGTCCTTCATCTTATTTAAAATGTAAGTATGTGATAATGAATTGCAAAACGGATGAGACGGACAACGAAATTACCGTCCTCGGGATACTGTATAGATAACTCCGTTTAAATCATCCGAAATATATATCACGCCGCCTGAAAGCACTTTGATGTCAACGGGACGGCCAAGTTTTTTCCCGTCCGGAGTTAACCACCCTGAAATGAAATCCTGACTCCCCGAATAATTTCCTTTCGTATCCAACGTGAGGCGTACAATCTTGTATCCAGTTGGCTCCGAGCGATTCCACGAGCCATGAAAGGCAACGAGGAGATTATACCAATGATCTTCGGGCCATCCTTCTTCGGGAATGAAAGAAAGGCCAAGCGGTGCGGAGTGCGCGGGCAAGTCTAGAAATGAGGGCGTTTCAAAGGGCGACATGCAGGGATTTCTAATGTACGTATTGGTATCAAACATGTCGTCGTGAATATTGTCTCCGAAACAGATCGGCCAGCCGTAATTCTTACCTTTCTCAATAACATTTACCTCGTCAGGCGGAATATTGTCTCCAAGACCATCGCGCCCCATTTCCGTCGCAAAAACTCTCCCATCTACGGGATTAAGCGTCATAAAAACTGAATTACGAAGCCCACGCGCGTAGTCTTCGCTTTTTCCGGTTGAAATATCGTATGCAATAACCCCCGCCCGTTGGTTATCGCCCTCATGGCACACATCACAGGAAGAACCGATAGAAATTAGAAGAATGTTGTCGTCAGGTGATGGGAGAAAAAGAAGTGTGCGGGTAAAATGCCGGTCAGTGGCTGATGCAGGCAAGTCTAAAAGTTTTGTGTAGCCGCTTACCGAAGCCGTATTGCTGTCGTAGACGTATCTGGTGAGCTTGTCGTGCTCGGCTACGTAGAAGAAACAGATAGTATCGGCGCAGCGAAAGGCCAAACCATGCGGCTTATTTAAATGTTCTGCAATTGTTTTTGAAGAATCCGCCACCCCGTCTCCGTTAGTATCAGAAACTACACTGATCTTCCCCTCAGCGGTCTGGCTGACGACAAGCCGACCCTTGTCGTCAAATTCAATAACTCGTGCGCCCGGCAGGTCTGTAGCATACACAATCAGATCAAAGCCGTCTGGCACAGAAAGCTTCTTTGTGATTGCGTCAAAATCGCCTCCGCTGTGAACGGTATCATCCGTCGGAGGAATTTTTATCGCGCCGATGTTCTTTTTCAGCACAAAACCAACTCCAAGCAGTATGGTAAGAATGGCTATGAGAAAAACTTTTTTCCTCAATCTCCCTATTTTCATATTGATTTAATGTTGCGCGAATACCGCCGATCGGGCACTACTGCGACGAGCATTCCAAGTGGAGCGACTCGCTGAAGTGCCGAAAGACCTTGTGAGAAAGTCTTGAATCTGTAACGAAAGAACTAGCCACACGGTATACTGAATCAGAAGGGTTTAACACCGCTTATTACTTAAGCAAAATCTCTATCGTGTTTGAAGCCCTGAGTTGCCGAATATAGTCGGAGATAAGCTGTTGTTGTTTCTGCTGTTTGATTTGATTCTCAATTTGGGTTTGGACTTCAGCTAAAGGAGGAACAGAACCACTGCCGACAGCAGCCTGATCGTACAGAGCCCTTACTTCGGCTGCGGATGCGGTAACCGAACTTACATCCACATGCTTCGCAAGATATTGCTGGATTATATTCGTCCTCGTCAGAGCCGCTTTAAAAGTGGCGTCCGTGTATCCTTGATCGGCAAGGATCTTCTCAAACGCGGCGTTATCAGAAAACTGTGACTTGTTTTGCGAAAATTGGTTGTTAACCGCTGCATCGTCTGCCTGTATTCCCTCCTTGCTGGCCATTTGCAAAAGAAGAGTCTCCGAGACAAGGTTGTCTATTGTTTGGCTCTTGAGGGCATCCTGCATTTCAGTTGTGGTCGCGGATTGTCCCTGCGCGGTGATACCCGCCGCGAGCTGGATATAGCGTTCATCATATTGCGCGCGCGTTATTTTTTCTCCGTTAACTACCGCGACCGAAGCGGAACTCTGGTTCATAAAGAAATAACCGGCAACCGCGATAACCGCGATAACCACAATCACCCCGACTATTCGGGCAAACGACGAACCTGATTTCTTTTGTGTTGTTCCCTGCTGATTCTCCACTAATTCTTCAGACATAAAAATTTCCTTTATTTAATAATATACGACTATCGTAACACAAGAGGCTACTGAAATAAAAGTGTGTACTATACTGATGCGAGCGCGTGGCTGGCCGACGTGGGCAAGAAGGAACGGGAACAGTGCCTCCCCCGCTCCCCGTGGTGATTACCGTGAGAAATACGCAAGAAGTCCGTTGTACATAGCTTGAGCTTCTTTTTGCACCCGAGTATTAGACGCGCCGACCTGATAATTCACGAAGTCGCAAGCGGCGGTTGTGTTGGTGATAAAATACGACTCAGTGAGAATCCCCGGAAGACTCCCGTACACTGTCATTCCATAACCATCATTCTTGATCCCTTTATCGGTGAGCCCGAGAGCAGAAGCAATTCTCGGATGAATATATTTTGCAAATTCTTTGTCATTCCTCTGTGTGACGAAGCTTTGAGTGTAGTCCGCTGATACATTTGACGAGCCATTGTGGTGGATTGATATGAGTACATCTGATCCCACACTTTCAGCATCAGCGACACGCTCTTTTCTGGTTGGAAGCTGGCCAATAGAATACGCAATTGCTCCTGCACTGGTGAGTAATGATGTAAGTTCTGCCCGAACCGCGAGATTAACATCTGACTCAAGAACTTTGACGGTGACACCGCCATTACCGCAATAACCAACAGCCCCCGTCTCCCCGCCACCATGTCCGGCATCAAGCGCGATTATCTTCCCTGTAAGAGATGAAGCGCCCTGAGCGCTCATAAACGTAAAACCAAGCGTGAGCACAGAAAGTGACAAAAATAATTTTTTCATGACTTCATTATATAACGCGATTAGTAAAAACAAAAATTACAGCGGCTTGCGTTAAAGATAAAGGATACTGAACCGAGGGGCAAGCCCCCACAAAGCTTTTTTGATTGCTTCTATTCTACCCTTTTGAGGCTCCTCTGAACGAGTTCTCAGATATTCTTTTCTTTCAATCTATACTTCAAGATTTTTCGTATCAAAGGCAACGGAAGCGGCTTGTCATGCGGAAACTGAATTGAACCCTTCGCTGTTTTATATTTGGTTAATTGTTTCTTCACTTTGAATTACGAAACTCCCTTTTTCTCTCATTTTCATATAAAATAGAAACAGCTC
>MHRQ01000011.1:8061-26165 GCA_001821015.1 Candidatus Taylorbacteria bacterium RIFCSPHIGHO2_02_FULL_46_13 | reverse complement strand
CGTTAGCGTTGGCACTGTATCGGAGCGTACGAGTTAGCTTAGAGCTACCACGCACGGTGGAGCGTGCGAATCATTCTTTGCCCTCGAAAAAAGTTCGCGCAAAGGTTATGATAAGACCAAATAGGATAGAATAGATGGTACAAGTTAGATTATGAACTCAACCCCTAAACCAATAGTTGAACCTACCGTACTGGTGATTTTTGGAGCTACCGGAGATCTTGCCCAAAACAAGCTCTATCCAGCGCTTTTTGATTTGTTTACAAAAGGTTTATTACCGCAAAAGATTGCGATTTTAGCGTTTGCCCGCCGCGATTTTTCAGACGAAGTGTATCGGAAATTTGTACAAGCCGCGATTGTCGCGAAAAAGAACAATCCCGATCCGGTACAGCTCGTTAATTTTCTCTCCTCAATTAGATATATAAAAGGAATCTTTGAAGATGATGCTTCATACAGGACGCTTGCAGATGTGCTTGCTAGCGCAGACAAAGCATTCAACGTGTGCGCTAATAAACTTTTTTATCTTGCGGTGCCACCTTCACTGTATGAAAATATTTTAAACCGTCTATCACGGTCAGGACTCACCATTCCTTGTGGTGGTGATGGCGGGTGGACCCGTGTACTTGTAGAGAAACCTTTTGGAACTAACAGCGAAGCCGCACGAAGGCTTGATCGTTTGCTCGGGAAACTTTTCAACGAGACACAGATTTTTCGCATTGATCACTACTTGGCAAAAGAAGCGATTCAAAATATTTTGGTATTCAGATTTTCTAACGCACTTTTTGAGCCCATCTGGGATAGCAAACATATAGAGCGAATAGAAATACGGATGTTTGAAAAAGAAACTGCAGCAACTCGTGGTGCGTTCTATGATCCCTTGGGTGCATTGCGGGATGTTGGACAAAATCATTTGTTGGCCATGCTTTCTCTCATTGCGATGGAATACCCAAAAGGTTTCTCCGCGACAGCTATACAGAAAGAGCGTGCAAAAGTTTTAAAACAACTGGTACCCATTAACAGTATTTCGGTCAAAAAAATTATCAAGGGGCAGTATGCAGGATACAAACAGGAGAAAGGTGTCGCACCAGAGTCAAACACAGAAACTTTTTTTAGTCTCATAGCGTATTTACGTAACAGCCGATGGAGAGGGGTACCGATAGAATTAACGGCCGGGAAAGCACTTGGAGAGTCTAAAACAGAAATCCATGTTCATTTTAAAGACGTGAATATGGGTAGGGGCGATATAGAATGCCATCGCAACACCCTGACTTTCAGAATACAGCCGAATGAGAGCATCTCTATACTCTTTTGGGTCAAAAAACCTGGATTTGACAATCAAGCGGTGCATCCGCAAACGCTTTCATTTAATTATCATGATTCGTCTGAGACAAAGATGCTTCCTGATGCGTATGAACGAGTTTTATATGATTGTGTACGTGGTGACCAAATGCTTTTTGCAAGTACCGAGGAGATGGAAGCCGCGTGGAAGTTTATTACACCAATTCTAGAAAAGTGGAACAAGAATCCTCTAAAAACGTACGCCCCCGGAACTCCGTTTGACCAAATTATTTCAAATCATAAAAATCTGTAGAGACGCACTGCAATTTTAAAACCATGAAGAATTTAAAACTCAAATCAGACAAATACCGTAAGCATCGAGAAGGATACTTACGTTTTTTGAACGTATACTACGACCACTGCGAACACGAAGTACTTGTATATCAAAAAGACGGGCCGGGTGAGCTGAAGCGACTTTACTTTGATCGAATATCTTTTCCAGAGAACCTTACCCTACTACAGCATTTACCCATAAAGAAAGTCCCAAATCTGATTTGTTTAAAATGCAAATCGGTTTTGGGCATCGCATATATTTATCCAAAAGAAAAACGCGTAGAGTTTAGATTATTCGCCGGAGCAATAAGAAAGAATACTACTAAGATACAAAACAGTTCCTTGAATGGAAAATGATCTCAAATTTCTTAAATATATTGTTGCTCGATTAGAACACGCGGGCATCTCATGTATTGTATTCGGTGGGTGGGCAGAAGAATTGGCTGGTGTCATAGCGCCGCGTCCGCATGGCGATATTGATCTTCTCTACCTCAGTAATGATTTCGAGAAAGTTGATTCATTTATCAAAAATGAGTCTGATATTACAGAGATATCGGCAAAACACTTCTCTCATAAGCGGGCTTTTTTGTGCAATGATGTCATGGTTGAGATCATGTTGGTTTCTTGCAGAGGTGAGCGGTTTCTAACAAATTTCTGGGGTGAGTATGAGTTCGAGTGGCCAAAGATATCTACTATCCGAATCATAGATGATTTAAACAAGTCAGAAATATTAGCCTGTGCGCCGCAGGTTGTCAATTATTATCACCAATATGAGGGCCAGATTGCTGAGCTACGTGCTCGGCATGTACATGGTTACGTTCTGTCATCGCACGCTATTTGCTTGCACGATGATAAAACCAATCGTTCGTGAACACTGCACTTCACCTCTTGAGGAATCCATTGAATCAATGCTTGAAGTAGCATATTGTTTATCCTCATCAGGAACTGAACAACGATCGCACGCCGTGTTACATCGTATTCACTCCCAAGCGACAGTAAATGAGGTTAAAATGGCGATTGAGTTGCTTCTGAATGACGCATGGAGTGATATCCAGTCAATTAGGAGTTACAATCTTCGCATGCCAATGTGAAAGTTAGTATTACCATCCCCAGTAGACACGGTCTACCGGGGATTTTTCTTTTAAGTTTAGTTCTTTTTACTACGACCTCACACTTGCAAACGGCGAGGAGCCGAAAATACTTGTTATCTTGGTTCTAACTTCGTACAATAGAGCGGAATCATGAAATATATTGGATATATTGGGCTTGGGAAAATGGGCGTGAATATGGCTTTACACCTCAAAGAGCAGGGTTATGGCGTTGTTGCTTTTAATAGAGGCGAGGAAGGAAGGAAAAGTGCACGCAAGAAAGGTTTAAGGATTCTTGATTCTTTAGAGGAGCTTATTGGTGCGCTTCCCGCGCCAAGAGTGCTGTGGGTTATGATTAGTCATGCAGGTATGGATGAGATGCTTAGAAAACTTTCATCGCTTTTATCTCGGGGTGACATCATCGTGGATGGAGGAAATTGTTTTTATCAGGACACGATTCGCCGAGCAAAGATGCTAAAGCGTAAAGGGATTTCAATGCTTGACGCAGGGGTTAGTGGAGGCCCCTATGGCGCACGCACCGGCGCGTGTGTGATGGTTGGCGGTGATAAAAAGACTTTTAAAAAATTGACTCCTTTATTTAAATCGATTTCAGCCCCCGAAGCACTTTCCTATGTCGGAAGTCATGGCGCCGGTCATTTTGTAAAGATGGTTCACAACGGTATTGAGTATGGTATGATGCAGGCCTTAGCTGAAGGGTTTGAAGTTCTCCGAGCGTCACCATTTAAACTTGGCCTGCAGGAAGTTGCACGATTGTATAATCATAAAAGTGTTATTGAATCACGTTTGGTGGGGTGGCTGCAGTCAGCTTTTAAAGTTTATGGTCAAGAATTGAAAACTGCATCGCCGTCTGTTGCACATACCGGAGAAGGCGAATGGACCGTAAAAACCGCACGAGCACTTGGTGTTCCTGTAAAAATTATCGAAGGATCTTTAAAGATAAGGAAGAACTCAGCTAAAAATCCGCGCTTTAGTGGGAAGGTGCTTTCTGCACTGCGTAATCAATTTGGGGGGCATACTATTTAAAGGAACATAAACTTCTAACGGGATGGAAATCATTAAGAGCCTTAATAGACGCGAAGCTGCTATCACGGGAGCCGGGTTGCTTTATCGGTATTTGTTAAGTAAATCAGATCGCTCCACGTTGCTTTTGCTTTCAGGAGGTTCATCTCTTTCTATCATAGAGGCACTTGGTCAGAATTCCATACTTCCCAATCTTTCAATCGCACTGGTAGATGAGCGGTGGACTACAAATCCGAAAGATTTAAATCTTACTGCGCTTAAACGTGTAGGATTTATCACGAAAGCGCAGGAAAAAGGAATACCGATAGTGGCAATTGAAATAGAGGAGACTGGCAACCCAACAGAGAGCGCCGAGCGCTACGAGAATTACTTAAAGCAGTGGAGGAGTGTGTTTCCCACCGGTGTGATTATCGCAGTACTTGGCGTTGGTACTGATGCCCACATTGCTGGAGTTCTACCGTACCCCGAGGAGCGGGCTTGGTTTGAAGATACGTTTATAAATTCGCGAAAATGGGTTGTGGGGTATGATACGAAAGGCAAGGGAGATTATCCTGCGCGAGTTTCTGTGTCGCTTCATTTTCTGACGCAAGAAGTAGATTTTGCAATTACATACGCTTGTGGACCTGAAAAACAAGATGCGCTTACGCGCGCCCTCAATGTTGATGGAACAATGTCTGATACGCCGGCACGTGTGTTATTTTTGATGAAAGAAGCTTACCTCTGTACCGATGCACTGTAGTGTATTAGGATTACGCGATGTCTCTTTCAATTGGAATAGAGTGAACGCAGGCAGGGCGAGCGGGGACTGTTGGTATGAGATTATGGTGCGGTGAAATAAAAGAAGGGTGTGGGTGAAGGAGTGTGAGTGATGGAGAATCTATCCTAGTATTTTGCAAAATATTAGAATAGAATGAAGCTATGGCTTGGGGTACATATAGACAATTAGAGAGAATTATAAAAGGGTTTGCCAATCACCGCCGGCTTGAAATTATGTATCTCCTTAAGAGTCAGCCGGAGCTCTCCGTTGAGGACATTTCGGAGCGACTAAAAATCGGATATGAAAATGCCTCCGATCATGTTCGCAAGTTGGCAATAGCCGGACTTGTTTTGAAACGTAATGACGGGAATAGTGTTCGACACAAACTCACAACCCGTGCCGAAACTATTCTAGTGTTTTGCAAAAGACTAGAATAGAGAATAGAGGGGGGAAGAATAGGGGATAGGCGGAGAGAGAGGGGGTAGAAAGCGTGTGCCAGTCGGAGCTGGGGTGGCTAGAATATTTATAAAAAAACCGCCATCACCAGAATGGCAAAAAGTCTAAATCCCTAGAAAATCCGGGCGGGCGGTTAGCACTATCGGTAGCCGTCGGGTTGTATCCATAAATTATGTAGTGGTACCCGGTTGATATAAACGTCCTATATCCACAAAAGGGGCTTTATTACTCAGAATATATGGTGTAAAGTTGTGTTAACTCACTATTTAACACCTGTCTACATGAAAAAACTAGAAATCATTACCCTGGCTCAAGCGTCTGACATTTTAAGCGTGCACCCCAACACACTTCGAAAGTGGGACAATATCGGCTATTTAAAAGCTATTAGGTTTGGCACCCGGAAGGATCGTCGATACCGAAAGAGCGACATACTGAAGGTACTTAAAACAAAATAAATGCATGTTTGAAAATCACTTTAAAAATATAGACCAAGTGCTACACACTGACTCTGGGTCGGCAACAGAACTGGACTACGTGGAGCAGACTTCGTGGGTTCTCTTTTTGAAATACCTCGACGATTTGGATGAGATAAAGAAGACAGAGACTCAACTAGCTGGCAGGAAATACGATTATATTCTCGATACACAGTATCGTTGGGACTCTTGGGCATGCCCTAAAGGGAAAGACGGAAAAATAGACCACCACAAAGCAATGACTGGGGATGATTTGAATGAGTTCGTAAATGGCAAACTATTTCCATACCTGAAGAAGTTTAAAAACCCTGATGCTGATGCAAATACCATTGAATACAAAATTGGTGAGATCTTCAGTGAGCTGAAGAATAAAATCGTCAGTGGTTATAAACTACGAGAAATTTTGAATGTGGTAGATAGCATGCATTTTCGTAAATACGAAGAGAAGCATGAGCTTTCACATCTCTACGAAAACAAAATCAAGAACATGGGCAATGCTGGCAGGAATGGTGGAGAGTATTACACTCCTCGCCCGCTTATTAAGACTATCGTTCAAGTAGTTGCACCAACAATTGGAGAGACTATCTATGATGGCGCATGTGGTTCTGCAGGGTTCTTGGTGGAGTCATTTAATTACCTCACACAGAATCAGGCAAAGCTTTCGTCTGCACAGATGGCGACACTGCAGAATAAAACGTTCTATGGCAAGGAAATAAAGTCACTGGCATACATCATAGGTATAATGAATATGATCCTGCATGGCATTGAAGCACCAAATATCCGGCACATGGACACACTCGCACAGAACATCAATGACATACAGGAAAAGGATCGTTATAACATAATTTTGGCAAATCCCCCTTTTGGAGCGAAGATTGGGACAGAGCTTCAGCACAACTTTCCGATAAAAACAGGAGCATCAGATCTTTTGTTCCTTCAGCACTTCATAAAGATACTCAAAGCAGGCGGACGAGCAGGTATTGTCATCAAAAATACATTCCTGTCGAACACCGACAACGCAACCACTAGTATACGCAAACTTCTTCTTCAGAACTGCAATTTGCACACAGTGCTCGATCTACCGGGCGGAGTGTTTGCAGGAGCTGGAGTTAAAACTGTCGTGCTTTTCTTCGAGAAAGGAAAACTTTCAAAGAATGTGTGGTTCTACCAGCTCAATCTCGGTCGCAATCTCGGCAAAGGTAATCCTTTGAGTGAGGCTGATTTGGCTGAGTTTGTGAAGCTGCAAAAGACAAAAGAAGACAGCGACAACTCATGGGGAGTGGATGTCTCGAGTGTCAATCAAGAGACCTTCGATCTCTCTGTAAAAAATCTAAATAAAGGTGGTGGGGTTGCTCTGCGTAGTCCCGAAGTTATTTTAAAAGAGATGAAGGAATTAGATACGAAGATACAGAGCAGCGTACTGGGTATTCAAAAGTTGTTATGAAAATCGTTAAAAAGGCAAAACGGACTTGGGAAGAGGAATATAAAGTTCAGAAGGCTCAGAGAACTGAAGGCCATTTCTCAAATTTTTGCAAAAAATATGGTATTTCTTGCCATAAACTGGACATTATAGAAAGTAGGTCGCTGCGCAGTAAGTATTTGAAAAATGCTGATGGTAACTGCCCCGATTTCTTAATTAAGAAAGGAAATGAATCCTGTTTTGTGGAAGTCAAAACACTTACCAATTTTACAAATGCAAAGCGTGAGAAAGAGATAAGGTCAAGAAGAGAAGCCCTGCAAAGGAAACACCAAAGCGGAATTATTCTTAGTGACACTATAGATTTTCATACTGAGCTCTGGGGACCATTTAAGACCTTTATACAAAGCAGTAGCAAGAAGTTTAAGAATGTAAAGGAGAAATATAAATATCCACGCCTACTTCTTGTCGGTGGATCTAATGTAGATCAGATCCGGATGTCGGCACTTTTCCATGGTTCGTATTTAAGCTATGACATAAAACTAGAAAAGTGGATTGGTTTTCAGAAAAAAAAGATGGGGCTTTTTGATAAGATGGGGTCAAGCATAAGTGCAGTTATCTACTGGAATAAAGATTTCAAAAGATACTTTTGCCTAGAGAATCCTAGATTTAAGATTAAATTTTCTGAAACTGATTTTAAGCATTTCTTTTCCTAATATATGACCTGGCAGACAAAAAAATTAGATGATGCTTGCGAGGTAGAGTATGGAACTCGAGTCGTAAACAAGAAGCATGGAGGTAGTAAATACCCTGTGTATGGTGGCGGTGGCGCAACCTTTTTTATGGATAGATCCAATCGCAAAGATAGGATGGTTATTGCTAGGTTTGCCATGTCAGAGCCATGTACTCGATTTGTTTCCGGCGAATTCTTTTTAAATGACAGCGGCCTAACACTTTCACCAAAAAATAATAGTGAAATTGCTCAAGATTTCCTAAATTGGGAGGTGCTATTTTTGAATGATCACATTTATTCATTAGCAAGAGGGAGTGCGCAAAAGAATCTTGATGTTCCAGCATTTAGAAAGATGGTCATTACTTATCCTAACTCAATAGCAGAACAAAAACGGATTGTAAAAAAGCTGAATGAGGTTTTTGAGAAGGTGGCAACGGCGAAGGCGAATGCAGAGAAGAATTTACAGAACCCAAAAGAACTTTTTGAGTCGTACTTGCAGAGTGTGTTTGCCAAACCTGGCAAAGACTGGGAGGAGAAGAAACTGGTGGAGGTTTGTGAGCTCAAGAGTGGAACAACAATTCCGCTTAAGTTGGAAAAACAATCAGGAGACGTTCTATATGTGAAGGTTGGCGATATGAATTTAGTTGGCAATGAGATTGAAATAACTACATCTAGTAGGTTTATCAACTCTAGTGTCTTAAATCATAAACAAATTATCCCTCAAGGAAGTGTTATTTTCCCAAAACGAGGGGGTGCAATCTTTACAAATAAAAGACGGAAAATTATTAAACCTACAATTGTAGACTTAAATACGATGGCACTTGTGCCTTCAGAATTAATTGATTCGGATCTACTTTATTACTGGTTCTTGAGGATTGACTTGAGGGATTTGAATAATGGTTCGTCTATACCGCAGATCAATAATTACAGTTTTGATAATGTTTTAATTTCTTACCCTAAATCTCTTTCTGAACAGAAAGCTATCGTAAAAAAGCTCAATACACTTTCGGAAGAGACAAAGAAGTTGGAAAAGATATACGAACAAAAACTTGCTGACTTGGAGGAACTTAAGAAGTCAGTATTGAGCAAAGCATTCCACGTTGAACTATAATAAACATATGAACGAATCAGAAACACGAGCTGAATATGTTGATCCAATGGCCAAAAAGGCGTTTGCTGGAGAATTGTGATAAGATCATTTTTATATGGCAGAGAATAGTCAGAAACAAAACATTGCCTACGTCTTTATTGACGCTTCAAACCTATGGCAAGCCCAAAAAGCCAGAGGAAGAATGTTTGATTATCAAAAACTAAAGAATGTTTTAAAAACAAAGTTTTCCGCTTCTGTAATAGAAATATTCTATTACACTGCCTACCCTGCAGAAGGTACCAGAAGCCATAGTTTGGACGGCAAGCATAAATTTTATACTTATCTTAAAAAAGGTCTTGGTTTTACTGTCGTAAAAAAAGAGCTGAAGCGGATCGTTACTCATAGCGAAGCAGGGGATTCAATTCAGGAAAAAGGCAATATGGATGTCGAAATGACTATTGATGCAATTCACAACATAAACAAATATAATAACGCAATATTTTTTACCGGAGACTCTGATTTCCTTGCATTGGTGACATATATAAGAAATAAAGGAAAGAAAGTATATATTTTTTCGTCAAAAAATAACATATCTCAAGAATTAAGAACTGGTGCTGACAAGTACTTCGACGTCCTTCTTTTAGAGGAAGATATTTGGGGTAGGGAGCTTGAGTACCGACAAGGGGTTTAAATAACAAAGCAGCCCTCCTTGCGGAGGGCTGCCCTTGGATGTAATACCCTTTCAGTTATGGTAACCGAAAGACTCACTTATTATACATGCGGTAAGCTTAAAAGCAAGTCAATTTTGTAAGCATCCTTTCCAAGATAGTAATTTTATTGTATAGTGCATTTAATGAATGAAGCAGAAACAAGAGCCGAATACATCGATCCGAAGCTGAAAAAATCTGGCTGGGGAGAGGTAGAGGAGTCAAAAATCCTTAGGGAATTTCGTATTACTCCAGGCAAAATTGAACCCGCTGGTGTTCGAGCTAAGCCAGAAATTGCCGACTATATTCTCGTCTATAAAAATCACAAGATCGCTGTCATTGAAGCAAAGCAGGCAGATCTACCGGCAACTGAAGGAGTCGCACAAGCAAAGTCATACGCAGAGAAATTGCATATTGATTACACCTATGCAACGAATGGTAAGGAGATATACCAGATCTCAATGAAGACTGGGCAAGAGGGGGCGTTAACAGATTTTCCTACACCTGATGAGCTGTGGGTAAAGACATTTTCAGATCAAAACGAATGGAAAGAAAAGTTTTCTGCAGTTCCAATAGAGGGCGACCACGGTAAGCGTTACTACCAAGAGCTTGCGATCAATAACGCCCTTGATGCTGTGGCGGAAGAAAAGACACGAATACTTCTCACGATGGCAACTGGTACAGGTAAGACTGCTGTGGCAGCACAGATCTCTTGGAAACTATTTCAGACACGCTGGAATCTGAAGAGAGACGGAACTCGCAGACCGAGAATCTTATTTCTGGCGGATAGGAATTTTCTCGCCGATCAAGCTTTTGGTAATGATTTTTCAATTTTCCCGAGCGATGCCAAGATACGAATAAACCCGCTTGATATACGGAAGAAGGGTGGTGTGCCAATGGGGGGAAGTATTTACTTCACAATATTCCAGACGTTTATGAGTGGGGCGAATGACACGCCATATTTTGGAGAATATCCGCCTGACTTCTTTGACCTCATTATCATTGATGAGTGCCATCGTGGCGGTGCGAATGACGAAGGCAACTGGCGAGGAATCTTGGAGTACTTTGCTCCAGCAGTGCAACTCGGTCTTACCGCCACTCCAAAGCGAAAGGATAATGTGGACACCTACAAGTATTTTGGTGAGCCAGTGTATATCTACTCGCTGAAAGAGGGTGTGAACGATGGATTCCTAACGCCATTCAAAGTGAAGCGTATTAAAACGACTCTCGATGATTATATCTATACCTCTGACGATCAGATTGTGGAGGGTGAAGTTGAGGAAGGAAAAATCTACGAGGAGGCAGATTTCAATAAGATAATTGTTATTAAGGAACGTGAGGCAAAGCGTGTGAGGGTGATAATGGATGAAATTAATCAGGATGAGAAAACAATAATCTTTTGTGCTACACAAGACCACGCACTCGCTGTTCGAGACTTAGTGAATCAATATAAGAAGAGTAAAGATCCTAACTATTGCCATCGTGTTACTGCTAATGATGGTGCACGTGGTGAGCAATATTTGAGGGAGTTTCAGGATAACGAAAAGACTATTCCTACTATTCTTACGACATCACAGAAGCTCTCGACTGGCGTAGATGCAAGGAATGTACGCAACATTGTATTGATGCGACCTGTTAACTCGATGATTGAGTTCAAGCAGATTATTGGTCGTGGGACTCGTCTTTTTGATGGTAAAGAATACTTTACTGTCTATGACTTCGTAGATGCGTATCACCATTTTGCTGACCCTGAATGGGATGGCGAGCCAATAGATGAGACTACAGAAACAGAGCCTAAACCGCCAAAAGAGCCCGGTGGGACTACAGAACCACCTCTACCACCAGAAGACCCAGATGAGCCAAAGAGAAAGCTTAAGATCAAGCTTCGTGATGGCAAAGAACGTGAGATTCAACACATGATCGCCACATCCTTCTGGGGTGCGGATGGTAAACCTGTTTCAGTTCAAGAATTCATGGACAAT
Organism: Candidatus Taylorbacteria bacterium RIFCSPHIGHO2_02_FULL_46_13; assembly: GCA_001821015.1. GTDB lineage: Bacteria > Patescibacteriota > Minisyncoccia > Phycocordibacterales > DSPV01 > 2-02-FULL-46-13. Next base: position 14,813 of record MHRQ01000011.1, on the reverse strand, counting down.
ATGTTTGGAGCGATGCCGGAGTTCTTCAAGAGTGAGGAGGAATTGCGAAAGATTTGGTCTGATCCAGTAACCAGAAAAGTATTTCTCGAAAAGATCGCCGCTATTGGATATGGCAAGGATGAGTTAGAGATGCTACAGAAAATGATTGATGCAGAGCAAAGTGATCTCTTTGATGTGCTGAATTATGTTTCTTTCTTGAGGCCTACGATCTCGAGAGTAGAGCGTGTGGAGCAAGCAAAAGGAAAGATATTTGAGGGATTGAATGACAAGCAGATAGAGTTTTTGGATTTCGTGTTGGCAAAGTATCAGGAAAAAGGCGTCGAGGAGCTTGATGAGGAAAAGTTGCCAGTACTTTTGAATCTGAAATACCATGCCATTGCTGATGCGGTGAGTGCTCTTGGTGAGGTCGACTCCATACGATCAGTCTTCTTTGATTTTCAAAAAGACTTGTATGCGGAAACAACATAAGTATGAGAAGGCGTAATGGGTTCAGATTGACAAAGAAAGAATTCCAGTGACTGCTGGCCGCAGTAGTATTCTTTGTTTTATTTGTTGGTTACTTTGTTTGGAACTTTGTCTCCAACTGTATTTTTGAGTGGCCAATTCGTTGGGACGTGAAAACTTGCTGGCATGAACAAGTCGCTCCTTCCAAGGAGAAAGCGGCTGAGGGAGCTGCAAATTTTATTCCATAGGATATTCATGCACGCTGTGCTAGTATGGGCAAACAACTGAATAGCGAGATTATCAAGAGTGTGGCGAGAGCACTGGCTCAGTAACCCACCGGCAACCCTCAGAAATGAGAAGGTGCCACATCCAGCCCTACGGGGAAGATAAAGAGTAGTCACTTTAACTTCTTTGCGGGAAGTTAATTTTGTTTTATGGAAGAGAATCAAGACAGTTATGAAATTGGAGGTTTGTTGCCCGACGGGAGTAGAAAGGCGATTTATAGATTGCCGGAAAGCGATCTGAAGAATTATAAAATTTTGGGCAAGGGCGGAGGCCCGATAGGCATAGCGTTTGCTATGGCTTTCAAGTACTGTCCTAACTTTTATGAACGTGTTATAGGGTATACAGTTTCCGAAGAAGGTATTGGAAAGATGGTCCAAGAATTAATGAGGGAAAGATTACCAGATCATCCGCAAGCGAAGTCCGGCGGATTCACCTATACATTTTACGAGAAACTTTACACAGAAGAAAAAGCAGATAACAACAAAATCCCGGATGGATTATACCGTTGCGAAAAGTGTGGTGAATATAAGGGGAGGGTAATGGCAAAAGACCTGAATTGGGACGATAACGCAATTAAAGAAACTAAAAAAGAAAGCGAGGAATATATTGACGTGTCTTGTCTTTGCGAGGGTATTTTATGTCCGAAATGTAAGACGAATAAAATACATAGACCTATATCAAATTCCTACTATGAGGAGAGCAACACCATCGGACGTTGGCCATATTTTACAGGGATGATTGGATGTGAAAAATGCAGAAAATAGCTCAGACGTGTTGTCTTTCGCTAAACGATTAGCTCAAATTTTCTCCGGCTTGAATTTTAACGAAAAACAAGCGATAGTAGCGGGATGTCTTTATCCATCGGAATCGTGGGGTTACCAAACCCCGAAGGAAGGCAAGGCTTCCTACGGGGCAAGCGTTGGGAAATAAACTTATGAAATTAGGTATAGTTGGTTTACCAAATGTAGGGAAAAGCACGCTTTTTAATGCACTGACAAAAAAGTCAGTGCCGGCGGAGAATTATCCGTTCTGTACGATTGACCCGTCGGTTGGTGTTGTGGCTGTCCCTGATGAGCGCCTCTCTCTTTTATCGCAATTTAGTAAATCAAAAAAGACGATTCCTGCGGCGGTGGAGTTTGTAGATATTGCAGGCTTAGTTAAAGGCGCTTCGGAAGGTGAAGGTCTGGGAAATAAATTTTTGGCGAACATTCGCGAAGTGGATGCAATCGCGGAAGTGGTGCGTATTTTTGAAGATGAAAAAATCATTCATGTGCACGGCAAGATTGATCCTCTGCAAGATATTGAAGTAATTCATCTTGAACTTGCAATGGCGGATCTGCAAACAGTAACCAAGCGTATTCAGAATTTAGGCCGAGATGTAAAAGCTGGTAGAAAAGAAGCAAAGATAGAACACGATGCGCTGGTGAGAATTGAAGTGGCCCTGAAGGCAGGGAAGCTCGCATCTTCGGTAACTTTGAATGAATTTGAAGGACCGATGGTAAAGCAGTTGAATTTACTAACGACCAAGCCTGTGCTCTATGTGCTCAATAAAAAAAGTACGGGGAAAAATCTTGATGATATGAAGGATGAACGGTTCACCAAACTGATGGATTTTTTAAATAAAGAAAAAGCAGTATGGGTTATTGTTGATGCAGGGATTGAAAATGATTTGAAAGATCTGGTAGGAGAAGAGAAGGAAACATTCAGAAAAGAACTAGGTGGAAAAGATGACGGAATAAACAACCTTATTACAAAGGGCTACGAGCTTCTGAACCTTATGACGTATTTCACCACAGGCGAAGATGAAACGCGTGCATGGACCATTCAGAGAGGTTGGACGGCACCGGAGGCGGGAACGGCCATCCACGGAGATTTCAAAGATAAATTTATTAAAGCTGAAGTTGTCTTCTGGAAAGATTTACTGGATACTGGTTCTTATCCAAAAGCGCGTGAAAAAGGATTAGTTCGGACAGAGGGGAAGGAGTATGTCGTCAAAGATGGCGACGTGATTGAATTCAAGATATAATTTTTGCTATGAAAAAAGAAGATGCACAGTTTTACGTAGGGCAGAAAGCTTTTATTGAGAAAAATGGAGAGGTGCTTGTGTTGAATGACCCAAACGAAGGCCTTGATTTTCCTGGCGGAAAAATCCAAGAAGGAGAAACTGATTTTGTGGAAGCACTGAAAAGGGAAGTACATGAAGAGACGAGTCTGGAAATAGATGTAGGCATGCCTTTTACTGTTTGGTATAACCTGTTTACTTCTGGCCATCGAAATGCTGGCAAGAAAGTTTATTTGATTGGTTTTAGATGCACATATCGCGCTGGCGAAATAAAACTAAGCGATGAGCATAATTCTTACCGCTGGGTAAATAAAACTAATTTTCACGAGGTGAACGACGGTTCAGTATATTTTGACGCACTCAAGAAATATTTTGCGTAGGTAAATTTTTCTTGCGTAGCCACGGTCTAATCAGAAAAAACCACGTGTAGAGTGCAACAAGCAGAATAATATCTGGAATCATAATGATCGCGTGGGACCACGGAATGCCATTAATCTGGAAGCCCGAGAGTGGCCACAGAAATGGGGTGGGGAAGAACGCGTAGGAGTGTGTTGGAATATCAAAAAGTATATGCAAGCCCCACGCGAGAAATTCGTAGACAGGACGTTTGAAGATAAACCATAGAAGTCCGAAAAGTATCGCAAAGATAATAATACTGTGGCTGATTGCATAGAGCACATGTACGTATTGCGGAATAAAATTATCTTGAGGAGGCTCCATGTGGAATGATGGGGCCGGATTGAATTTCAAAAACACAGCAATGAAATAAATTCCAAAGGAAAGGAGGTCAGGAAGCATGCCCAACAGAAACGCAAGCCAAAAGCTTTTTTTGTTCTTGCGTCCAAACGCGAGGCTTCCCCACAGTCCGTGTGAAATGACATCCATAGCTAAGCATTGTAGCGTAGATTTATATAGGTCACTAATCAAAGTCAAAACAGCAACATTATTTAAGAAAGCTATAGCTTTCTTAAATAATGTTGCTGTTTGTAGCCTAGTAGCCGTACCTTGCACACATATAAATTCGGCGTAAGCTATTGCAAGATGTGCTCCCTTACCACTAGGGAGAAAATGGAAAGTTCTTTATGAAAAAACATATATCCTGCATCGCAGTTTGCCTGACTGCTTTTGTGGCATTCCAGGCGCGTGCCATTGACCAGTACCTCAACGACACTATCTCCGAGCATGTTCTCACCAACCTCACCATTTCCAAAGAAGAAAGTTTTTGGGAGATATTTAAGACAACCTATAACGGAAACTCTACGAAATTGTTTTGGAACGGTCTGAATCCACTTCGTGTAGGAAGAACACTCACACGCTTCCCGGATCAATCAGACCAATTTCGTAGCCAGATTGACGATGCTGCAAAAAGTGCGACTCGGCACTCCTTTGAGTACAGTTTTCGTGAAGCCTTCCTTGATTCGCCCGGCATGATTTGGCTTAAAGATCGTTCAGACCCTCTTGCTGTTTTCTTCAAAAGTAGTATCGGTAACGTTACGGAAGAGGAAATAGACTCGCAGGATGTAACCTATCGACCCGCGCCTGACTCATTCTGGCGAAGCTTGTACAAAGAGGGAATTAAATATGGTGTTCGTCCATTCCGAACGAGCCCGTATGTATTCGTCGGCTATGCCCTTGGAGATAAACGTGATCCAATAGTACTTTTTAACCTTCGGTATTTTCCAGCAAAAGAAGATGTGGAACTTATGACTTCATTTCCTCTCACCCCGAGTGCCTCTTTTCAGGTAGGGACTTCGTATGAAGTGGGGCGGCACGGTTGGGAGCCTGGAATGACGGTTAAGCTCAATTGGGAACTACCAAATTTCGGCGCAGTCTTTTTGGGATGGGGAAGTTCTGGAGGGAACTTTTTCGCCGGATGCACAATGCCATTTTGACGGACGCGGTCTCTCTTGAGACCGCGTTTTTGTAATGGAGTTTGGTGAAAATCATTCATCTGCTTCGTTGCGGGCTCTGGTGCTCCCTCACAATAGGCCACCTATTGCTCGGTTCGCTCCTCGCCCGCGCCTTGCATCTGATCGATTTTCACCAAACTCATAATGAAGTGATTGTCAGGACGTCCTTTACATTGTATCATTACGCTATTACAACTTAATTTTTTATCTTATGCCCGAAGTAAAAGTAACCCCTAAAGACTTCTTTATGCAGTTAGGCGCTGTTGTGGGACTGTATGTAAGCGCCGTGAGCTTGCTCCAGTTATTATTTCAAGTTATAAACTACGCTTTTCCAGACGCCCTTGATTATTACGTTGATCCCTACTCCGCGGGGGTTCGCTGGTCAATTGCGATGCTTTTGATCATGTTTCCTGCCTATCTACTTTTGCAGTGGGCAATTGAGCGCGATGTTCGCGTACAGCCACTTAAAAAACAACTCTGGATTCGCCGTTGGCTCTCGTATCTGACCTTGTTTGTTGCGGGTCTTACCATTGCGATTGATTTGGTAGTACTGGTTAACAGTTTCTTGGGTGGAGAAATTTCATCCCGCTTTCTATTAAAAGTCGTGGCCGTGCTTATTGTCGCAGGGGGGGTGTTTGGATATTACATCTATGACCTGCGTCGGGAGGCTGGTGCAAAAGTCAAAGGTTTGCGTACCTTCGCGACTGCATCACTTGTCTTCGTACTTACTTCACTTGTCGGCGGCTTTTTGGTGATGGGTTCTCCAACGACCGCCCGCAGTATGCGTTTTGACGATCAGCGAATAAATGATTTGAGCGTGATTCAGTCGCAAGTTGTTTATTATTGGCAACGCACCCAGAAACTTCCAGAAAATCTGGAAGCACTCAAAGACCCCCTAACCGGTTTTGTTGTCCCGACCGACCCGCAAACAAACGCACCGTATGAGTATGAAACAACAGGTACGCTGGCTTTTAAGCTTTGTGCCACCTTCACACTTCCAAGCGATGCGAGTTTTTCTAAGGCTACTCGCGCGACACCCTACCCCGCGATGCCCTATGGAGCGATTGATGCTAACGAAAACTGGAAACACGTGGCAGGAAAGACTTGTTTTGACCGCACCATTGATCCCAAACTCAACGCATTACCCACAAAATATTAATCGGTAGGCTACTACTGACTGGACCTTAGAAAAAAGCCCCTCATGAAAGAGGGGCTTTTGCGCTGTGTTAATCAAATACGACTGTCCGGTTTTTATAGACAAGCACGCGGTGGAGCAGATGCGCTCTGGTTGCGTGTGTGAGAACGTCTCGCTCAATGGACCTGCCTTTGCGCTTGAAGTCTTCAAGCTCGTCGCGATGACTCACGGTAGCTGTGTTTTGAGCTATGATGGGGCCGCCATCGAGCTGGTCTGAAACATAATGCGCTGTAGCTCCGATAAGTTTGACTCCCCGTTGGTACGCCTGTTCGTAAGCCTGCGCGCCTGCAAACGCCGGAAGAAACGAGTGGTGGATGTTGACAGTCGGTGGTGCGAGCGCTACGAATTCGGGGGAGAGGATTTGCATGTAGCGTGCAAGGACGATCAGGTTGACTCGTTCTTCCTGCACCAACGCCAGTTGTACATGTTCCTGCGTGCGCCGATTTTCTGCGTGTACCGGGATACACACAAATCGGATTTTCTCGCGTTCCACAAACGCCCGACATTGTTCGTGATTACTAACTACGAGTGCTATCTGACAAGGCAACTCGCCATTATGGACTTTCCATATCAGGTCTCGGAGACAATGGTCGGTCTTGCTGACGAATACGGCCACGCGCTTTTCTTGATTGGAGAAATCAAGGTTCCACACTGCTCCAACCGATTGGGCAATCGGTTGAAATTGTGTGTGTATATCTGCTTGAGGAATAGAAAAGCCCTCAAGTGCCCATTCAAGACGCGTAAGAAAGAGCCCGTGTCGGCGATCCAGATGCTGGTCGGCGTGTAGAATGTTGCCCTGGTGACTGGAGACGAAGCCCGAAAACAAGGCTACCAAGCCCGGTTTATCAGGACAGAC
>MHRQ01000011.1:0-8034 GCA_001821015.1 Candidatus Taylorbacteria bacterium RIFCSPHIGHO2_02_FULL_46_13 | reverse complement strand
CATTTGTTTATTGTTGTGTTGAAAAGGTGCATTCATATCTTTCGCCATAGTACCCCAAATTATTACTGCGTCAATCCAGGAGCTTTTCGGCATTGCTTCTTTGTTGTATGATTCCTTCATCGTGAAATCTTACGACCACAAGAAGATAGAAAGAAAATGGCCCCAAGAGAAACTTACCGCCCGCCGCCAGAAGGGGGCGGGTTTCTCACGGCGCAAGCAAGCGCTTTATGACCATATTCGTATAGAAAGAAAATGGCAAACGAAATGGAGTAAGGACAAAATCTATAAAACAAAGGAGGACGACCGCAAAGAAAAATTCTACATGCTGGACATGTTTCCGTACCCTTCGGGGGAAGGTTTGCACGTGGGACATCCGAAAGGCTATATTGCCACTGATATTTATTCTCGTTTCAAGCGAATGCAAGGCAAAAACGTCTTGCACCCGATGGGTTTTGACGCGTTTGGATTGCCTGCAGAAAACTATGCGCTGAAAACAAAAACCAATCCTGAAGTTTCTGTTAAAACAAACATTAAGCGTTTTAAAAAGCAGTTAGAAATTATCGGGCTGGATTATGACTGGACTCGCGAGATTAGCACCACTGATCCAAGCTATTACAAATGGACGCAGTGGATATTCTTACAGTTGTTTAAAAAAGGGCTCGCCTATGAGTCGTATGAGCCGATTAATTGGTGTCCGGTAGATAAAACGGGACTTGCTAATGAGGATGTAGAGAATGGTCGCTGTGAGCGCTGTGGCGCGCTCGTAGAAAAGAAACCTATGCGCCAGTGGGTGTTAAAAATCACCGACTATGCCGAGAAGTTGCTTGAAGGATTAGAAAAATTGGACTGGCCCGAATCTATCAAAGACCTTCAGCGCAACTGGATAGGGAAGTCAGAGGGAGCGCAAATAGGTTTTAAGGTCAAGGGAACAGGGGATAGTATCGAAGTTTTTACAACGAGAGCGGATACCCTGTTTGGAGCAACGTATGTGGTGTTGGCACCAGAACATGCACTTGTTGAAAAACTTTTGCCACGGCTGACGAACAAAGAAGAAATCGTTCGATATATCGAACGAAGCAAGAAAGAAGCTGAAATAGACCGAACGGCAGAAGGAAAAGAAAAGACAGGAGTTGAATTGAAAGGCGTTATGGCAATCAATCCTGCCAATAATGAAGAAATTCCTATCTGGGTTGCTGACTATGTCTTAGGTAGCTATGGTACGGGTGCAATTATGGCCGTCCCTGCACACGATGAGCGTGATTGGAAATTTGCTCAAAAATATAATTTGCCTGTTCGCTCAGTTATTGAACCCTGCTTTACTCAGATAAGCGGTCTCGACGCGGTGCGGAAAGATTTACCAATGGTGGAGCGTGAGGCAATAATCGCGATAGTAAAGCACTGGAAAGAAGAAAAATATATTGTACTGAGGTGGAAGAAAGTTACGTGGCATACATTTGTAACTGGCGGTATAGAAGAAGGACAAACACCAGAACAAGCAGCAATTATGGAAATCAGAGAAGAAACCGGGTATTTACATCCGATGCTCGTTCAAGATTTAGGCAAATCACATGGTAAGTTTTACCATGTTCAGAAGCAGGTAAACCGTTTTGCACATTTTCATTCAATGTATTTCAAACTCCAAGATGGCGAGCGTGAGGAAGTTTTGTTGGAAGAAAAAGAGAAGCATGAAGTAATCTGGCTTTCAAAAGCAGAAATTGAGAAGCATTTTTCTTTAGATGGAGGTCAAAGTTATGTTTGGAAAATACTTCAAAAAGAGATTGCCACTTATACAGGTGAAGGAATCTTGATAAATTCGGGCAATTTTTCAGGTACGAGTTCAGAAAAAGTAAAAAAGAAAATCACAGAGTCTAGTGGTGGAAAAATGGTTACAAAGTATAAACTACGCGACTGGGTGTTCTCTCGTCAGCGCTATTGGGGCGAGCCAATCCCGCTTATTCATTGCGAGAAATGTGGTGTAGTCGCGGTACCGGAGAAAGATTTACCGGTCAAATTACCTAAAGTTAAGAAGTATGAACCAACGGGGACGGGGGAATCACCGCTGGCTCATATCTCTAAATGGGTCAATGTAAAATGTCCAAAGTGTAAAGGGCCAGGAAAACGCGAAACGAACACGATGCCTCAGTGGGCGGGATCTTCCTGGTACTGGTTACGCTACATGGATCCCGATAATAAAAAAGCTTTCGTTGATAAAAAGAAAGAAGCATACTGGTCGCCGGTGGACTTTTATGTCGGGGGCGCGGAGCACGCGACTCGTCATCTCATCTACGCTCGCTTTTGGCACAAATTTTTGTACGAACAAAAATTGGTAGCAAAACCAGAACCGTTTATGAAATTGCAACACGTAGGACTCATTATGGGTGAGGATGGACGCAAGATGAGCAAGCGATGGGGGAATGTTATTAGTCCCGATACGATTGTTGAGAAATTTGGTGCGGATAGTCTACGTATCTATGAAATGTTTATGGGCCCGTTTGACCAGGCGATTGCGTGGAATACAAACAACCTGGTAGGTGCCAGACGTTTTATAGAGCGAGTTTGGTCTATACAGCGGAAAGTTTTAACAGATAAGAAATTCATGGATGCAACGGCACTTCGGGTGCTCCTGCATAAAACAATTAAAAAAGTTACCGAAGATATCGCCGCTTTTAAATTCAATACAGCTATCAGTCAGCTTATGATTTTTGTAAACGAGTGTGAACGTCAAGAGCAATTGTCTCTGGAGATATTTAAAATATTTATTCTTTTACTAGCTCCTTTTGCCCCGCATGCAAGCGAGGAATTATGGGCACAATACGGAGAAAAATCGTCAGTGCACCGGGCACCATGGCCCTTGTATGACGCAACATTACTTCTGGCGGCAACGGTTACGCTTGCGGTGCAGATAAACGGAAGGGTTCGCGCTAGTATCAGTATCTCCCCAGATACTGCACAACCCGAGGCCTTAGCTTTGGCACTTTCACAGCCGGAAGTACAGAGGTGGGTAGGAGGGGGTTCAGTGCGCAAAGTTATCTATGTGCCCGGAAAGATTTTGAGCCTAGTTGTTTAATTTCTTTGCCTATAGTATAGTGTCTGTCAAGCCCAAGACTTGACATTATGTTGGGTCTATGCGAAATTGGTACTACACTTGAATGAGTCTTTTGGTAGCTTAATTTAATAGCCTTTATATACAACATGGTTTCTATGAAAGTGAAGCCCAAGCAAGTTGTTAAGAAACTCCTTTTGGTACTGCCAGAGCGCGCCCGTGATATTCTCATTGCCCGTTATGGTCTTGGTAAGAACTCCGAACGTCAGACCCTTGAAGCGATTGGCCGTCGTTACGGCATTACCCGTGAACGGGTACGCCAGATAGAAAATTATGCTTTGGGCAACCTTCGTAAGTCGGAACAATTTAAGAAGGAAGCATCCGCATTTAAAGAGTTGGAAGGAATCATCCATTCACTGGGCGGAGTTGTGGCTGAAAAAGATCTGCTCAACCATTTGGCAAAAGACAAAAGTCTACAAAATCACACCATGTTCATGCTCGTGCTTGGCGACTCTTTCTTTAAAGAAAAGGAAGATGATATGTTCTTCCATCGTTGGCATGTAGACCCCGAACTTTCTAAGAAAGTCCATGAATCTCTTCGTAAACTTTATAAAAACCTTAAAAACGATGACATCATTCCCGAAGCTGATATGATTGCCGCATTTTTGGAGCACCTCAAAGATGTTTCAGAAGACTACAAGAATGAAGAGGTGCTTAAGCGGTGGCTTTCAATGACCAAAGTTATCGGAAAAAATCCATTGGGTGAGTGGGGACTGGCCGCATCGCCGAATATTCGTGCGAAAGGCATGCGAGACTATGCATTTCTGGTGTTGCGTCGCCACGGTTCGCCGATTCATTTTCGAGATGTCGCCAAATCTATTACTGAATTGTTCGGGAAGAAGGCGCACGTGGCAACGACGCATAATGAGCTTATCAAAGACTCGCGTTTTGTGCTCGTGGGGCGAGGGCTGTATGCGCTATCCGAATGGGGGTATGTCTCTGGTGTGGTCCGTGATGTCATTCGAAAAGTCCTTGAAAAGCATGGCCCTCTAACGAAAGATGAAGTGATTGATAAAGTGCTTAAAGAACGCTACGTTAAGGAAAATACGATTATCGTAAATCTTCAGAATCAAAAATATTTCAAGAAAGATAAGGAAGGAAAGTACGTGCCCGTAGTAGCATAAAGGGTAGTAAAGAGAAAGAGTTGGTAAAGAGAAAAACTGCCTCGCAAGGTAGTTTTTCTCTTTACTCGGCCGTACCGCACTTTGAGCGCGAAGCGTGTTGTTGTATGATTACTGCGTATGTTTTCTATTCTTAAAGACGAGCTTATCCAGACTTTTGCGGTGTTCTCCGTTATCTGGAGCTTCCTGTATGCATATATCTATCTATGGCTGCCACTTCTTCTCGGGGCTATTTTTACCAAAGTATGGCTTGATTATCTTCGCGCTGATTTTATTTTTAGTCAGGAATATTTTCTTATTGAGATTAAAATTCCTCGCGAGATAATGAAGACCCCTCTTGCCATGGAGACGTTTCTGCATGCACTTTGGCAAAAACCAGCTTCCACCTACATTGAAACATTTTGGCTTGGGAAAATTCAGCCGTGGTTTTCGCTTGAACTTGTCTCTATAGGAGGACACGTTAAGTTTTATATTTGGGGTCAAAAGAAATTTAAGAATATTGTGGAAGCGCAGTTGTACGCCCAGTATCCAGAAGTTGAGGTTTACGAAGCCGAGGATTACACTGATGCTGTTGTGCATGACCTCTCACGCTTTTTTATGTGGGGAACCTATTTTAAGTTGACGGAAAAAGATGTATACCCCATAAAGACTTACGTTGATTATGGATTAGACAATGACAACCAAGAGGAGGAAACAAAGGTTGATCCGTTAACCGCGGTTCTTGAGTATCTTGGTTCTTTAAAACAAGGCGAGCAGGTCTGGATTCAGATCCTTATTCAAGGGCATCAATCTCGAAGTATTATGCAGGGCCATCTCTTTCCAACTAAGGATTGGAAAAAAGAAGCACTACAGGAAATCGCCAACATACGCGCGGGGGCGGCATTCGGGCAAACGGGGTTCCCTCTTATGACTAAAGGTCAGCAGGATAAAATTTCAGCGATAGAGCGTAGTATTGGTAAATATGCTTTTGATACTATTTTTCGTGCTTTTTACATTTGTCCGGCTGGTCCCCCTGACCCCGGGGCCATTCCAGGTCTTATCGGGAGTGTAAAGCAATATAGTTCCAATGTTCTCAATGGTTTTAAATTAGCATGGTTTGTCGATTTTGATTATCCCTGGATGGATTTTAAGCGCATCCGACGTACGGGAATGGAAAAGAGAATGCTACGCGCGTATAAACTGCGTTCCGGCTTTCAGCTACCGTATAAGAATTTTCACTGCAAACCATTTATTTTAAGTACCGAAGAGGTTGCCACGATATTTCATTTTCCCGGCAGTGTGGCCAAAACTCCGACGCTCTCACGAATTGATTCACGCCGTTCTGAAGCGCCACCCAATCTGCCCGTATAAGGTTTTATGTACACTCGCTTTTTGTCCTTTGTGGCTCGTTTATATTCTCTGGGGCGGCTGTCGCCCCGCTTTCGAAGGGCAGTATGGTTTACTATCGGTGGATTCGTTATAGCAGGTGTACTTGCGATTGCGCCACCGGCACATTTTCCCTCAAAAAAGATTCTCACCGTACGACCGAACGCGACGGTTACTGAAGTGGCTCTGTACCTTAAAGACCAAGGAGCCATCAATTCCACGATTGCCTTTAAAGCATTTATCGCGATGTTTAATCCGCGGGGCGGAGTTTTGTCCGGTTTGTATTATTTTGAGGAGCCCACAAATCTGATTACGGTTTCCTATCACATCGCACACGGAAAGTTCGGGACGACCCCGCTTGTTTTTACCGTGCCGGAAGGGAATAACGTGTCTCAAATTGCCACACTCGCTAAAAGCGCCTTCTCTAATTTTGATATAGAGAAGTTTATAAAACTAGCGCGTCCTGATGAAGGATATTTATTCCCCGATACCTACCGTCTACTTCCAATGGTTTCCCCTGAAGAACTCATCACCGCGATGCGGGAAAATTTTGACAAGAAAATCCTTGTTGCAGACAAGGAAGTGCGGGCGTTTGGCAGACCCCTCGCCGATGTCATCAAGATGGCTTCCTATTTAGAGGAAGAAGTGCGATTGACCCAGACGCGCCGACTGGTCGCCGGGATTCTCTGGAAGCGGCTTGATATCGGTATGCCCCTGCAAATTGATTCAACTTTTCAATATGTGGGTAATGGGAACACATATCAGCTTACCTTAGATGATCTTACCATTGATTCTCCCTACAATACCTATAAATATAAAGGGCTGACACCAACTCCCATTTCAAACCCGGGTCTTGACTCAATTCTTGCCGCGGTCACTCCTATTGAAAGTCGATATTTTTATTTTCTCACCGATAAAGATGGCCGCATGCACTATGCGGTAACGCACGATGAGCATGTGGCAAACAAGGAGCGCTATCTTCGCTAGCCCTAGCTTATTTTAATAGAGCAAGTAAATAAATAGTGAAAGACACTATCCATCTTTAATTATGCTATAGCATAATTAAAGATGGATGTGGGGTATAGTTCCAAGTGAAGCTCCGCCGACTCTGTCGGCGGCATCTTCCGCTACACTCCGTGGGCCCTTCGGGCGGCCGCTTCATCACCAGACAGAGTCTGGTGTTTTATGCGGCTCAATAAAAAAAGCCGAGCGGTTACGCTCGGCTAGAAGTTTGTACGATCGAGACGAATTTAATTTAGAGCCTTTGCTTCTTCAAATTCCATCACGAGCCCTACCAATTGAGTAATACCAGCTGGAAGCATCAATGGGTACGGCTTACCGGCTTCGATCCCGTACAGGTCGTGTATCTCAAGACCTATTTGTTCTACCAGCTTTTTCACAACCACATAACCAATGGGGCTAAGCATACTGGCCTGGTGCTTTCTTTGATTTGCAAAGGCTTCAAGTTTATCACAGTCAAATAGGCGATCTTCCTTGTTTAAATTTTCCAGTTTTATAAGCAAGGATTTGGAGAGGGAGGCTGGCAGATTCTTGATAAAACCTGAGTCTAACTTTTTTCGTCGAACAGGACTTTTCATAACGTGTGTTACCTTTCTGTTGAAGAACGTTTAGAAATAAGCTAACATAGAGTACATGAAGCGTCAAGAGTTACGAAAAAAAGTTTTTGTAGCAACATACACCAAGGAAGGGTTAAAGTTTCAAATACACCTCGGTCCGAAATTCCCACTTGTTTGCCCTTGTGGCGAGCTTTGTGCCGAGGATAACAGTTTGCCACCTGTTGCGAGACTGACGAGCCGTAAAACCAAATTTAAGAGCTTGGGACGATTTGCTTAATTTCTGAAAAGTTAAGCAAATTAAGTGGCATTTCGTTGAATGGTACACTTTATGTACTAATCGCGAAATGCCGGGAACCAGCGATTCAATACCATCCCTTAAATACTTGCATTTATCCATTGTGTCCAGTATAATGACTGTATTATGCTAAAAAGGGAGAATAAGCATAGTATAACATAAATAATATGCTAAAAGCGACAGTTTCCAAGCAAAAACAGGACAAAGAGCGACTCCTCTCGCTTCCGTACATAGAGCGAACTAAAGAAAAAAACACTCGAAAGTGGCTGTCTTCGGATTTGATAAAAGTCATTCTCGGTCCTCGCCGGGCAGGGAAGTCGGTCTTTGCTTTGATGCTCTTGAAGGATCAATCATTTGCCTATTTCAACTTTGATGATGAATCGCTCCCTGGAGAAGAAAAGATTGATCTTGACGAGTTCATGACAGAGTTGAAGCTAGCCTACGGCGACACAAAATATATTCTTTTTGACGAAATACAGAATCTTCCCAATTGGGAGCTGTTTGTTAATCGTCTGCATCGAGCCGGATACAATCTGGTATTGACCGGTTCCAATGCATCTCTTCTTTCCAAAG
>MHRQ01000010.1:20970-22724 GCA_001821015.1 Candidatus Taylorbacteria bacterium RIFCSPHIGHO2_02_FULL_46_13 | reverse complement strand
ACGGACTCGCCCGCGCGGAGGAGGGGTCTGGGGAGGAATCCGCGCGGGCTTCGGCTTTCTTTCTTGAAAAAATTGGCGGCTATGAAATCAGGAAACACCATGATAGATTATAGTATAACATTGTCCAGTAATATAACAAAGTGCTAAAATGTGAATAACTCAAACATGGATAAAATCTCTGAACAACTTGGTAAAAACATGAAGCGCATTAGAGCGAAAAAGAAAATGTCGCAAGGCGATATTGCGCGAGCATTAGAGGTTGATAGAGGTTATATCAGCAATATTGAGAATGGAAAGAAAAATCCGACCATTGCGACAATTCAAAAATTGGCTAATGCGCTCGGTGTTTCAGCGGATGAGCTTTTGAAATAATTTATGAACTTAGAGCAAATAATAAGTAACCTAATAAAATATAAGGCCGAAATCATTAAAAAATTGTCGGCCAACCATTGGCATCCTTATTTTCTAATTAAAGAGAAATTTTCAAATAATATCTTGGATGATGAATTTAAGAGATGCTTCTGTGGTTTTTATATAATGAACGGCCCAATGGGCTTAAATGATTTTCAGAAAAATGAGTTTTTCAGATTACTTTCGGATAAAGAAAACAATCTAGAAAAAATTCTGAGAGTTTTGTATGAAATATCTGGTTACGGACGAAGGCACAGACTATTTTTAAGTTTCGGGACAAAATTATTACATACCATTGATAACAATTTACCAATTTATGACCGTAATATTGCATATGTCCTTAAATTAGAAAACCAAATTGCTGGAACACTGGAGACAAAAGTTAAAAACAGGATTAGTATCTATAATGAATTGAAAAACGACTTTGATTTATTACTTAAAAACCCTAAAATTGTCAGTTGCTTAAAAGATATGCGAGTAGAAATTTATAAGGCAATGATGAAAAATAATTTTGAATGGAAAGACGATTTTGTTTCTAATACTAAATTATTGGATTCTTCGCTATGGGCACTTTACGATTCGCTAAAAAGTCGTTCGGTTCATAAAAAATCCAAATGAAATTTATGCAACAAGAAGATCATAAGCAAGTAACAAGTTTTCTAAAAATTGGTGATTATAAATCGGCCGTCAATTTTTTAGAGGAAATAGAGGAAAAAGCAAAAGATGATTCAGACTACTGGTATTATCATGCGCACATTGCAAGAAAAATGGGCGATCTGAAACAAGCAGAATTTTTTTGTAAAAAAGCACTTGAATTATCGCCCGTTTCGCGTAACGCGAATTTTGAAATGGGAATTATCTATCAAACAACAGGAGAATATAAACAAGCGATTTCGTTTCTAAAAAAACTCGTTGAAGATTCTGCACAAGATGTCCATTGGACTGACACAATAGACACTCTAAATAGCTTGGCATTGACCTATAAAAAGGCGAGGGATAGGGCAAACGCCTTAAAGTATTACAACTTGGCACTGGAAACTTTAGCACAAAATATTTACGAACACATAAAAGGGCAACCCATTAGAGAGGTTGAGGCAAAATATTCTGGCGATAATTTGGAGGGCTGGATGCGTCTTGCTTTTCAAATCGCGATTAAAAATGCGGCAAAAGATGGAATTGAAACCGCAATGATACCAGATGGCAACACCGCGAAAAAGATTATAGAGCAAAATCCGTATATGGGTGTTGCTTTTTACGACAAAGCCGGCGCGAGATATTTACTCCCCGCATACTTTGCCGCATTTTCTAACGCGCTAAGATCGGATATTTTGTATTCCAACATC
>MHRQ01000010.1:19645-20925 GCA_001821015.1 Candidatus Taylorbacteria bacterium RIFCSPHIGHO2_02_FULL_46_13 | reverse complement strand
TTGCCCCAGAAAAATAGTGGCGGGGCGCATCATTTCAGATTTCGCTTTTTAGATTTGTGTATCAGATTTGGTAAAATAATTTCAAAAGCATGCCCCGTAGGGAACTTGTTCTCCTTCGGGGTTTGCGAAGGTGTTAATTCGGGAGCCAGTTAGGACGAACGGAGGTAAAAACCTCCGTTTCGTCTTTGTCTGCCTCACAGTTTTCAGGTTCGAGCGCTTTGTTTTCAGTCCTTGCCAGAAGTAAGTAGCTTTTGAAGGCTTCAATTGATTTCTTGTTGGTAACAGTGAGTTTTTTGGCAGAGACAGCTAGATTCGAGCCGAATGATTAAAAATCTTGCTTTGAGATTGAAGCTAGATGGACCCAAAAACTTACTCGATATTGGTTGCGGGACTACAGAGAGCTTACGAGGGGAAATAATATATATATATTTACGAAATGAACTCTTTCGTAGTAAAATAAGGTCTTATTAATAAGCGGACTTTTACAATATGGAACCGGATACTCAAGTTGTTCAAGAAAAGAAACCATCTAAGAAGCTGTTGTATATCGTTATTGGCGTTGTTGTCGTTCTTATTATTGGATGGGTTGCAAAGTCCTCTATGCGCTCTTTAACAGGCGTAGACGTAGATACACGCATGGATGGTTCTACCACGTACTCAAATGATGAAGGAACGGTTACTGTGGGGGGAAATAAATTACCGGATAATTGGCCTTCCGATGCTCCCAAATATCAGAATGCGGATATACAATATTCCGGTTCCTCTAATCCACAAACGGGCGAGGCGGGTGCTTCGGTAGTATTTCTCACCTCAGATAATGCACAAGAGGTTGTAGATTTTTACAAAAAAGAGCTTACGTCAAATGGTTGGACGATAGAGCAAACAGCAACTATCGGAGCCAGCACCATCCTCTCTGCTAAAAAAAACGAGAGGACGTTTGGGGTTTATATTGCAGATTCAGGGGATGGCAAGGTGAGTGTGACAGTAGGTATTGGAATTCCTAAAGAAAATTAGGATATTTTCTAGAAAACCTACAAAGGGACATAAAATGGATCATAATAATACAACAACCGCTTTTGATTTGCCGGGAAAGAAAATTATAAAAAATCTCGGAATCGTAAAGGGGATTATCGTTCGCTCGCGGTCAATCGTTGGTACTATCGGCGGCTCTCTACAAACATTGATTGGGGGGCAATATCACACTTTTTACGGCATTATGCGAAAAGACGCGGGAAGAAGCATACGACCTTATGATCAAGCATGCTAATGAAAAGGGCGCG
>MHRQ01000010.1:12501-19621 GCA_001821015.1 Candidatus Taylorbacteria bacterium RIFCSPHIGHO2_02_FULL_46_13 | reverse complement strand
ATAGATACAATAAAAGCATTGGAAGGCGATTAGTAGTGGCTTAGCATGAGGAGTAGGAAAAACGGCCAAGAACGCCTCACCGAAATAAAAGTCTGCCCGTCCTACCCCGCCGTAAGCGGGACGGGGTGTTTGCGGTAAGAATAAAGGGTATTAAACCCAGGGCAAGCCCTCTTCCCGAAGGTTCAACCTTCGGGAATCCTTTTGTTGCCGTCGCTCGTTCGGCAATAAAAAAGGCGCTAGCTCATGTGAGCTAGCGCCTTGAGAACTGTTTAAGGTGCTGACAACAAACGGGCGCCTTCAGACGCCGTGACCACTTTCATGCCCTTACTGGACACATAGTTGATCACGCTGGTGAAGAAACTGGTTGTTACGGTGTAGATATTGCTGTCTGTATTGTCGATGTGATGAAACAGCAATATTACCCACTTTTTTTCGGCTTGCGCCTGGTCAATTAACTGTTTGACGGATGCAAGCGATGTATCGGATCGCATGTCGTTGCATCTCAGCGCGTACAGATCTTGACCTTTATCATTGTGTCCACTCCACACACTCCGCGCGAGGGTATAGCCTGCCTCGCGCACTATCCTTTCCAGGCTTTCGGTGTAGGACCCGTAGGGATAGGCGAAGGCACTGACGGGTGCAATCCCTCGTGTAAGGAGGTAGTGGCGAGAGAGATTGAGTTCCTCTTCTGTCTGCGTTACGGTCACCGTTAGCAAGTCTGGGTGAGTTAGCGTATGAGCGCCAATCTCATGACCTTTACCTTTTAAATACAACACGTTGCTGAGTGTTACGGTATCGTCATATTGCAACCTCACCGGTTCCGTGACGATGTAAAACGTTCCGTGATAGCCCGCCTGTTCAAGGATGCTTGTGGCGAATAGAGCTGCATCTGACCACCCATCGTCAAAATCAAACGACATAAGCCCTTCTGCAAGCGGGGTTCGGGTCACTTTGCGCAAAGACACGTTATCCATAGCCAGGGTTCCATTAGAAACGAGACTGTGAAAGACAGTTACCGACGCTGCATCGCTCGGTGCCGTAAACTCTACAGACACTTTTGTCCAGTTGGAAGCTGCTTCTGGAAAACTGATACCCCTGTAGGAGAAGTTTCTGTTGGTGTCAGTAATTTGAACGGTGATATCAGTTGGTACAGACGATTTGTAACTATCAGAGAACGCGTACCGCGTCCCCGGTGTCACTGACACATCGGTGAAATACCATTTTGCGTCACCATCAGTGTAGTTAGCAACGGACAGCCCCAAAGCCTTGTCGCCTGGAACTCCCGGTCCTTCTACCGGATAGCTGAAGCTTGCTGTATTGGCTCCGTATCCTCCTTGCAACCATCCCACAGGAACACCATTGGCCATTTCCAGGTCTCCATTTTGTACCAGATTTGGATGTGGAGTGTTTGTAATCACGACTGCCCATAATCCTGTCAGCACAGACTGATCTGGTGCGCAGACAGAAACATGCGCAATCTTTGTTCCAGCTGTAGTGTAGGTTTTGATCAGAGGCGTGTCCCAGGCGCTGTCAGTGACGACGTTTGAAGTACCATCGTCCCAGACCCATACTGCAGTGAAAGTCTGCGCTATGTTTGAGCAGAGGGTGGGGAATTCTAATTTCCAACTCACATTCACTCCGATCCCAAATTTTGCGGTATTGAAGACGCGATAGTAGTGTTGATTGTCGGTGATGACAATTGAGCGGCGCGTTGGTGATTGTGCTGCTTGCTCAACAGAAAAACTTCGCCAAGGACCAAGTGGTGTCGGGCTCTGCTCGATGATAAAGGCGTTGCCTTCATCTGCAGGCCAGATAATTTTCAAGATCTCGGGCGTTGTTTGGTTTAAGCTAGGCGAGACGCCTTCTGCCGAAGGAGAAAAGATCGCCACTTCGCCATCGAGTGTTGCGGCGTTCGTCTCCATCGTACTTCCCAGGTTCATATATGTCATTACAGACGTGATGAGCAGTATTTTCTTCATATCGGTATACTCTTTCTCGTGCAGTTTTGTTGTTTTGTGGTTTTTAAACCACGGTTTTTAAAGGAACAGACCAAACGCAAACTTACATAAGATAGTTTGAGTTGTCAAGGTTTCGTTTCTTTGTAGAACCTTGTTGCAAAGAGAGATATTTTTTGTACTATACTATGAGAATATGGAGCCAACATTGAATACACACAACTACCGGTTTTTTCTCTATGTACACGAAGCGTGGGATGCCATATACCAAGCCTGTCTGAATGCACAGACCTCTATTGTATTTGATCACTTTATTTTGGTGGATGATAAAAGCGGGAGACCGTTCATCAATCTCTTTAAGGAAAAGGTAAAAGCAGGTATTACTGTGAAAATACTTCTTGACGCGGTTGGAAGTCCGCAAGTCTTCCCATTTTCACTTGGAACAGAATTAAAGGAGGCTGGGGTGGAAATAGAATTTTTCAATACACTCATCCCCGGTAGCCTTGGGCACTACACCCCATGGTTTTTTAGGGATCATCGCAAAGTGATTGTCATTGATTCTACAATAGGTTTTACGGGGGGCGTATGCTTCCAAGAGCACATGAGAGAGTGGAGAGATACGTGTGTAAGAATAGAAGGACCCGTGGTTTCTGATATGGAGCGATCATTTTATGTAATGTGGGCGCGCACAAGAAAGGAGAGGGGAGAACGTGAGCGGAGACTGAAACTTGATGATATAACAAGACCGTTTGTATTTTTGACCAATGAACCTTTTGTGCGCCGACGTTTTTTGTACTATGAACTTCTTGAAAGGATAAAGCAGGCGGAGTGTTCCATTTATTTTACCACTCCATATTTTGTACCAAACAGAAAACTCTTACGCGCTCTCCGTCGTGCGGCTCGGAGGGGAGTGTCGATATCACTCCTTATTCCTCTTTCTTCAGATCATCGTTTTATTGATCTAGCCGCACGAAGCTATTTTGATGAATTGCTTAAGGCCGGCGTCAATATCTATTTTGGTGGTAGACCCCTCAACCACACTAAAGCAGGTACGGTTGACCAGAAGTGGGGGACGCTAGGGAGCCTGAATCTGGATTACGTCAGTCTGCGGTACAATTTTGAGGCGAATCTTGTGACGAGTGATGAAGAGTTCGTCTCATTATTGAACGCACAGTTTTTGAATGACTGTCAAAAAGCGCAGAAAGTGGAGGCTTCCGTATGGCGCAAGCGGTCGTTTGCTCAGAAACTGTTGGAGTTTTGTATTACTCCGGTGCGCTTTTTGCTCTAAGTGCCACGTTTGAATACCAATACTATTTTCTCTGCACGCGAAGGAAGTGTACAAACCCTCGTATCTGGTCTAGGATGACCATGGATATGCAAAAAATTACTAAGACCAAGATTTGGGTGCGAATCGCGGGTAATGCGGCAAATGTACGCGCGGGGCAACCCCATGGTTGGCGATGCTTTCTCAAAGGAACTTTGCCGAAAAAGTGGTCAAAGGAGATACCGCTTGTCCAATGGACACTAAAAGGGCAGGCAACAGCTCGCAATGTAATTCCCGGCACTGATGCGAGCGGGAAAACGCAGCAAGTTGTTGCTTGGATTGATTTATATGGAGACATCGTAATTGAAAATGACGTCCTACGCATTACGCTACGTGATCCTGAATAATCAAATCGGGTCGAAAAGAACCTCTCACCGGGTTCTTTTTCTTTTCGCGTGCCATTTTGACCCTAGTAATGAGCAGAAATGTTATAATAAAAAGGCTATGAAAAAAATAATTATTGTCGTTGGCGTCCTGATTCTTGTGGGTGTGGGAATTTTTTATATCAGAAGAGATGTTGCTTCCCAGCCTGATTATAAAAATATTTCTTACCAAATAGAAAGCCAAAGCGTAATGCTCAAAGACGGAGTCGACGAGGTTTCAATTGTTTCCGGTTCTTCCACAAAAAGTATCACACGATATTTTGGCAATGAAACGAAAGGGGATGTAAATGGCGATGGCATACCTGATCTTGTGTTTCTTCTTACCCAAGAGAACGGGGGGAGTGCTACGTTCTACTATGTGGTTGCTGCTTTTCAAAATGAAAAGGGAGGCTATACGGGAACCAATGCCGTGCTTCTTGGTGATCGCATTGCTCCTCAAACCACAGAGTTCCGCGATGGAGAAATTATCGTTAATTATGCAGATAGGAAAGCGGGGGATCCGATGACAACCAAACCCTCGGTAGGAGTCTCAAAGTATCTCAAAGTTGTGGATAACCAGCTCATAGAGGTATCTCAATAGATCACACACGGGCTTAAACAGCTAAGCGGCACGTCATTTTACGGGGTTTTGACAAGAAGCGCTATTTGTTTTTTAACTCATACATTCATTGGACACTCATAATCCATTTGCTATAATTTCTAGCGGATGGAATAAGTGAATAGTTTTTATTGTTCGGGAGTTTCTCCAAGTTTGTCGCTTCACCGCGACGACCAACGCCGAGACGCTTCTCGAACAACAACAAAACATTCCCTTCTTCCAAAACAATTTTGAAGCGCAAAACCCTCCCGGTGTTTGCGCTTCTTTTTTATATACCTATAGATATAGAAGTTCATGGGAACTTCCAGGAACTACGATAGGAAGCCTTTTCTTAGTTTTAATAAGAGAATAAGAAGCAGGCGGCATACCTTGCTTTTTTCCAAACGTATGCTAAAGTGGCTTTTCCGTTGTATATCCTTGGGGTATAGCGGTACTACAGAAAAATACAACCAACAAAAAGGTCAGCAGGTATGAAGAAAAGTAAGTTCCTTGTCGTTTCAGCATTAATGAGCATGGCCCTTGTCGCCTACAGTCCGCTGGCGGAAGCCTACATGGCTGTTCCGCAGAAGAAGTTTGTGGTCAAAGGCCAGGACATCGCGGTCAGAATCACATTGGCCAAAGACACCATGCCGTCTGTTCCCGATACAAAGCACGCCGATGCCCCGATGACAATCACGGCTACTGGCGTCACTATTTGTTACTCGGACCAGCTGGAGTTGGTTACGGCCGAGTGCCACTGGGATGGCGTGTCTGAACAAAATAAGTACTCGTACACCTTGTATTATCGTTTGAAAGGCTCAGGTCAGGGTAGCGGCATACTTCGTTCATACTCAATCAATATCGCCGATTTTACGGCATCAAGCATTGACAAACAGGGTGCGGTGCCTGTTGTCCGGCGAATGAGAATCGTCCCCACCGACGGACACGTTGCGTTTCAGGCTGTGCCGATCAGAGAAATTATGGCAGGCCATAACGCAAAAATGCTGAGTAGCACGAAGTAATCGGCCTCTGCGCCGGTATCGCCGCTGTGACTTTCTGTCCCAGCGGTTTTTTTAATATCTACAAAATGGTACACTTACAGATGCGATTGATTTATTAGTAATCCAATCATTTTATGGATACTCCAAACAACAATGTCTCGGAAGGATTCAGCTCACAAAATCCTTCGAGCAAAAATGTGCCTATGGGGGTGTTAGCTTATATTGGCCCGCTTGTCATCGTTTCTTTTATCGTTGCGAAAGGGGATTCGTTCGTCAAATTTCATATCAAGCAAGGACTGATTCTGTTTGTAATTGAAGCAGTGGTTTGGGTTCTTGGAATGTTTCTGTCGCCGCTGTGGTTCCTGCTCAATATCATCAATCTAGTAGCTCTGGTGTTTTCTATTGTTGGAATCGTCAATGTTGTGCAAGGAAAAGAAAAAGAGCTTCCCTATATCGGGCACTATTCCAAATATTTTAATTTCTGAATTCCTTTTAGAAATTAAAGGCAAGAAAAAACCCTGCACTGCAGGGTTTTTTTAGTTTGTACTTCGGTAGTTGGAGTTGACAAATGTGGGGTGTTTGGGCAATGTGGGGTACAGTTGTCGGTTAACCAAGTTCATTGAAAGAAAGGATCATGGTATGCATACTGAAAAGACTGCACTTATCTCGGTGTATCACAAGGACGGTATTGTTGAATTCGCCAAACGGCTTATCGCGCTTGGCTGGCGCCTCCTCGCTTCCGGCGGGACGGCCAGACATCTGGGTGCTGCGGGTGTGGTAGTTACAGACGTGGCAGACAAAGTTGGTGAACCGATACTCGGTCATCGTGTGGTGACCCTCTCACGCGAGGTTCATGCGGGGCTTCTGGCGAAAGATACACCGGAAGATAGTGCCGAGCTCAAACGGCTTGGCATAGACCGGATTGGACTTGTCTGTGTTGATCTCTATCCGCTTGAAAATGCTATCGCGAAGCCGGACGCCACGCTTACGTCAGTGCTTGAGTTGATGGACATCGGCGGGCCAACCATGTTGAGCTCTGCTTCTAAAGGAGAAGAGCGGATTGTCATTTGCGATCCAGCGGATCGTGAATCAGTTCTTGCGATGCTGGAATCTCGTTTGCCCTTTGACGGTGAGTTCCGTGAACACTTGGCCGCGAAAGCTGATTTCGTGGTCAGTAAGTACCGGATGCTTACGACTCGCTATCGTGGCAAAGGAGCGTTTGAGGCCATACATGGAACACACTTCACCACGTGTCTCTACGGCGAAAATGCCTATCAAACACCGGCGGCACTCTATTCAACAAACTCTGACGACCCGCTCGCGCTGGATAAGTTCCAACTGGTTGACGGAAAGCCGATGGGTTACAACAACTGGTGCGACCTTGATCGCGCGCTCCAGACCATCACGCACATTGCCGCAGGTCTCGAGGTTAATACGGGAGAGTTTCCTCTCATGGCTGTTGGGGTTAAACACGGCAATCCCTGTGGTGTCTCATACGGGATTGATTGGTCAGGCATTCTTCAGCAAGTAATTGAGGGTGATCAACTTGCTATCATGGGAGGTCTTATCATGACCAACTTCACTATTCGTGAGGAACAGGCTGATGTTCTTCTGACACACAAGATGCCTACGGGGAAGAGGAGACTCATTGATGTAATCGCCGCCAGGAGTTTCTCTCCTGAAGCGCTTGGAAATCTGAAGCGCAAGGGTGACAAATGCCGTATGGTCGCCAACGAGGAGTTGATCAAAATTGGGCTCCACAGTCTGGATACGGCACCTCGGTTTCGTTACGTACGCGGTGGGTTCTTGAAACAACCCAACTATACCTACGTTCCGAATTTTTCGGACGGGAGTGTTGTTTGCCACGGGGCACCTCGCTT
>MHRQ01000010.1:0-12460 GCA_001821015.1 Candidatus Taylorbacteria bacterium RIFCSPHIGHO2_02_FULL_46_13 | reverse complement strand
CAACCAGCAACAGCAACACGGTGACACTCGTAAAGTATGGGATGCTTATCGGGAACGGGGTTGGACAGCAAGACCGAGTGGGCGCGGCGGAGCTTGCGATCGCGCGGGCGCGTCGGTCCGGCCATGATATCAAAGATGCGGTTGCCTACAGCGACAGCTTCTTCCCGTTTGACGACGGACCGCGCACATTAGTTGACGCGGGGGTTGATGCGATATTCACCTCAAGCGGTTCAGTCCATGACAATGACACCATTGCGCTCTGCAAAGAGCGCGGAGTCACACTCTACATGGTTCCTGACAAAATCGGCAGGGGATTCTACGGCCACTAAGCTGAGAGGACTCAGCCTTTCGAAACCGCTTCTGCACATGTGCAGAAGCGGTTTTTTCATACATCTAAATTTGGTATTATTATGCGAGTTGATTAGTAATTAAGTACTATTTCCATGAAACAAACATATATAGCAGAATCTCCTATATCCAAGTTTTTGTTTTTTAACTCAAAGTCTGCGTGGCTTTGGCTGGTGATAAGGGTATATGTCGGCTATGAATGGTTTGTCGCGGGCTATGCAAAAGCGAGCGACCCTGCATGGGTTGGTGCTTCAGCCGGCGCTCCCATCAATGGATTTCTAAAAGGTGCGCTAGCGAAGACTGCAGGGGCGCATCCAGATGTACAAGGATGGTATGCGGCCTTTCTGCAGAATTTTGTCGTGCCTCATCCGCACGCGTGGTCTCTCGTGGTTGCGTATGGAGAATTGTTGGTGGGCGTCGCGCTTATTATCGGAGCATTGACTGGTATTGCGACATTCTTCGGACTCTTTATGAATTTGAATTATTTATTGGCGGGGACCGTAAGCACTAACCCAATATTATTTACGCTAAGTATTGGCCTTATCCTCGCGTGGAGGATTTCTGGCTATATTGGTGCCGATTATTATCTTATTCCTCGTTTTGGTACACCCTGGCAGAGAGACGTTCGTAGTGCTACAGGTCCAGTAAAGAGTTGAGTTTTGCGCGCGTTTTGGGGCCGACGAGACCATACCCCTCGTCTCCCGGCCGCGCGATGGTGTAGCGTTCTTGGAAGCGCTTGAGCGCACGATCGGTTGCTGGTCCGAAGTAGCCCGTAACCAGTTGTTCTGGATACAGAGTCGCGTCTTGAGATAGCAACTGTTGAAGTTGTTTAACCTGGCTTTTGCTAGAGCCCCTCACAAGATATTGGGTGAAAGTAGTCGCGCCTTTTATACTCGTGAATGTTTTTGTTTGGGTCACCGGTGAGGTCGCTATACCTGTTACGGGTATGCTCACCGGGGGTGTTGGCGGTGGTGTTGGGGTTATTGTGGGTGGGTACACCAAAAGATTTGTTTGCGCACCTCTCGTGCCATTATACGTGCCGTCAGCGTTTTGAGGAAATACTAGCACGGATATATTCTGAACAAGACCAGTTGTGTTGATGAGCATAAAAGTACTCGTGGTAGTGCCTGATACACTTTGCGTAAAAGCGGGTATTCCGCAGGGTAGGGCCTGGGTACTTGTTCCAACCACAGAATGTGTGGAGATGCCGCTTGTGCACGTAAACTGTAGATTAACCGCTTTTGTATTTTGGGTGTTCCATGACAGCGTTGTCTGATTTCCAGATACCAAGCGGTTTGCTGTAGCAGTAAAATTGGTTACAGATCCTGGCTGAACGACAATCCTCGGTCCCACATCAAATAACAGCGACATGCTGTGCGTACCATCATAAAAACCGCTGACGATCATGGGCAATACTCGCGCCCGCGCGGTGGTAGTTGCTAAGGTACTGTTTGTCGCACTCACGGTTACTGACCCGGAGCCTGCAAGATTTGAGGTATAGACTAAAGCGCCGCAGGTCAGTGTCTCTTGTATTGCAGGAGTGATTGAAAGAAATTGCAAATCATTACTGCAGTCAAATTGAATATTCGAGCCGGTAACTCCCGTGTTGCCTTTCCAGGTAAGCGTTACGTGCCCCCCGCTAACTATGTTATTTGTGGATGCGGTAAAATCAGTGATAGGGAAAGGAATAGCTCCGATGGAGAGATAGGTATCCATTGACCCGCCCTCATAACCTGTCCCAGCTCCATCTTTAGGAGTGATATGCACTCGTACGCTTGCGGTGTTCCCCGTAGTATTGGCAAAGGTAATACCAACAGAGTTTGAGGTAACTGCGGTTGGAGTATTGCAGGGGAAAGAGGACCCATCTACGTTGTATACTGCCAGACCGGTAGGGCAGTAAAACGTCAAAAATGCACCATAATTGTCCTGCATGACCCACGAAATATTTGTGGAATAGCCAAAGGGAATGTTTGCGGGGTTCGCGTTCACCGCGGTTATGATCGCTTCTGCACTTGCGCTAGAGGTGATAAATAATCCTACGCATACGATAGATATGGCGACAAGAAAATTACGAGCACGATGATACATGTGTGTTGTATGAGCGATGTATACATTTTACCTTGTATGCTCAAGGATTGTAAGGGACAGGCTGTATTTGAAGGTTTCAAGAGATTACCTTAACGTGGAGGACTTTAAATGGGTAATTCGGTATACACCACCCCTTCCGTAGTATGTATGCCTCATTATCGGATATCCTGGTAGCGCTTTGTGAAAGGTTTATGCCAGAAGACTACCGAGAAGTAGTTGAGCATGTAAATCCACCCGCTTCTAAGCAAGCCTTCACCTTGGACGCGCCGTGGCGAGGTATAGACGAAAAAATCAAGACTGAAACGAACTTTCCCGATTTTGTGAAGTCGTTGCCCGAGATCGGTGTCATCACCATAGAAGGCGATGGTGGTATCAAACCCTCCAATAGCCGAGAGGGCGTTACTGCGTGCAACACAATTTCCTCCGATGACTACGTATCCAAAAATATAATATGCAGACAGGGCAAGAAAGTTCCAATAGAATCGGATTGAGAGTTCCTGCACACGCGATGTCAGTCCGTAATAACGATACGGTCCGCTTATACACACGAGACGTTCGTCTCTGCCGAATCTTTCCACGATTTGCTCAAACCAACCTTCTGGTACGATGGTATCGGCATCAAGATAGGCGAGTATGTCTCCGATTGCGCTGAGGCGCCCACGCTCTCGTGCCTTGTTTACCCCCTTTCGTAATTCGGAAATAATTCTGACTCCGGAGAATTTTTCTGCGATTTTTACCGTTGCATCTGTGCTCCCATTGTCCACGACAATAACTTCACAAACCTCTGTAACCCGTTGCCTCTCTATGCTTTCAAGACAAGCACCTAGGTACTTTGCTTCATTGTATGCCGGGATAATAACGCTGATTTTCATACTCTTAGCGGATGACTTTCCATTCCGCGTTCATAGAACGTTTGAAAAGCCTCGCATACACGGCGTTACCAATCCAGAGTGACAGAAGCTTGGGCCATCCCAGTGAATGCGCGCGACGCGATGTATGAAAGACTTTAAGTTCGGGTGCAATGCGCATATGTCCGATTTTGGAGAGTCGTTCCATCAAGTTGTAGTCTTCGCTTACCGCCAAACTTTCATTGTAGCCTTGTACCTGCTTGAATGCATTCGCATGGATCATTTGAAATTCCCCGGACGCGGCTCCGTCGTGCACGATATTGCTTAGGAAATAGTGCCAATAATTGAGCAACCCGAAAAAAAATCGGTCGGCGAACGTTGCGTGCTCGGGTAATATTTTAAGGAAGACTCCCAAGGCGACAAGTCTTTTATCTAACTCAAACCGGGCGAGCGCTTTAGTGAAGAATTCATTATTATGTGGAATAAAGACATCGGCGTCCAAAAATAAGAAGTATTCGCCGGTCGCAATAGAAGCACCGAGGTTTCGTGCGTGCGCAATCGTTTGTTTCGTTTGTTTTTCGTTGCCTTTATATTCCACGACATGATCTGCATATTTTTGCGCAATTTCTACTGTCTTGTCGGTGCTCTTACCGTCAGAAACGATGATTTCATGGCTATAGGCAGTAAACGTTCGAAGGGATTGGAGCATGGACGCTAGTATCTTTTCTTCGTTTAAGGTTGGAATGATGATGGAGATAAGAGGTTTCATAAATCTAGTCGCTTAAGTTTACGGTTTCCTAGCTTAAATATCAGATAAACTAACGCAGCAACTACCACAACGAAGAGTATTTTAAATTCGGGAGTCACATATTCATAGACGTTTCCAAAGAAAAAGCCAACCATAATAAGGAGCAGTGTCCATATGAAACCGCCAATAAGATTGAGTACAATGTATCTTCTCAAGGGTACTTTGAGCATCCCCGCGACAATAAGGGTAACGAGCGCAAAGCCGAATCCCATCGTCAGTTTAGACACAATAAGTATTTTATCTTGATAGCGGTGAAAGCGCTGCTCTATTTTCTCCACACGTACGGGAGTAATGCCCAAAAATCTTCCGTATCTGTACAAAAGGGGGCGGGCGGCAGTACGACCAACGGAATACCAACATAGATCAGCAACAAGATCTCCGCTCACCAACGTGAGATACATGGGAAAAAATTCAAAGTTTCCGAGGCGCCACAAAAAACCACTGGCGACCATCATCACCGGGCCCTCCACAATAGTTCCGAGAAAAAGCAGAATATATTTTGAGGCTTCAAGCCAGGCTAAAAATTGGTTTAGGTCTATAGACATTTACGCTGTGTTCACGTCTCTTTATTGAATTGGGAGGGCTTCTGTATATAGTAACATTATCCCTGAAAATACTGTTAGGAAGTTATGTGAGGTTTGGTAAGTGGCAAAGCCATCGTAAAGGTTGTACCTTTACCCTCACCCTCTGAAGTAAAAGTAATCTTTCCACCGTGTCGGGCAACGATAGAATTTGAAAGAAATAGGCCGATGCCTAAACCTTCTGTATCAACCAACTCGGCGCGGTGAGAGCGGTAGAATTTTGAGAGAATGTATTTATGCTCAGCTCTCACAATACCGATGCCGGTGTCGGTGATCTTAAATATGATGCGGTTTCCTTCGTGTGAGAGAGACGCGCGAATATTGCCTCCTGCGCTTGTGTAGGCTATCGCGTTTTCAATGAGCGTGTGTAAGACGAATTGTATTTTTATTTGGTCAACATTCGCCCAAAGCTCTTTTTCAAGGTGAGTATCTAGTGTGAGGTTTTTCTTTTTACTATCAACCGTGTAGTGGTTGAGCGACAGGTTTACCAGTTGGCTGAAATCTCGGTTTTTTAAGCGGTAGGAATAATTCTGGGGGTCTTGTCCCCCGGTCAATGTATTAGTCAGTGTGGTCAGAGAATCATTGCCATTTTTTACTGCCTCAAGCGCTTTTTTTTGTCCTTCGGTAAGACCGCTCTTTTCCAACTCTTCCACCGCCCATCTGATTCGGGTTAAAGGGGTCTTGAATTTGTGCGAAATAATGTTCACAAATTCATACTTGAGCATATCTGATTCACGGAACTTTCTCCAGACAAAGACGCCAATGGCAAATGCTATGAGTGACGAGATCATGGGTGCAACAACAGCGGGGAATCCTGGATATCGAGATGAGAGTTCGTTGTTAAACAAGTTGGCAAGTACGAGAAACGATACTAAGATTGCCACAATAACGGCATACACCGTCGCCTGTTTTGCCACCAGTCGGATATCCATAAGTTCGTGTTTGAGCATGGTGTACGCAAAAAATAGCATGTAAAAGCTGATGAACATACCCCAGAGAGGGTCAACGGGAATGTTATAGATGAGAAACACTGGTATAGAACCAATAACGTATCCATAGGCAACACCAGCGAAGACATATTTATAGCGGTTCTGTACTATGGAGTCAGTTTCAATTCTATAAGCTTTGTAGACTTGATAGGTGAAGTATAGAGGTACTATGAGGTTGAAGATAACTCTCATGACGGTATGGAGTGTCCCAGGGACATAATAGTTTGGGAAGTACATTTTTGCTTGCGAGGGTAGAAGATAGGCATCAGGATAGAGGAGATAGATGATAAACAAAATTGCCGCAACGATATCAACCGTCAACAATTGTATACGCAGTTCCTTCGTTTTATGTACGAGCGATGTCATCCAGTGAGCGACAAACACTGCCACAAAGATGACCGAGGTACTGAACATAAAAGCGGTACGCGACAGGTAGGGGTCCGTCGTATTAATGCCGATGATATAGGAGATTTCGAATATAGCGACCGAGATGTTGGCAAGAAAATAGTAAATGTTGGCGGGGCGCTGCTTTGCCTTAAAGAGGACAAAAAACGCGAGGCAAATGCTAAATATTGCCCCGATTCCGTAGCCAAGAGTTCCGAAAATAAGGCGTGGATCGTCAAACATGTATGTACAATGAAGACATAACTTTATTGTATCATTCATGGCAAGCCCAATCCAAGCAAATTTTCTATATCATTTTTTGCATATGTTATACTGGCTTTGTTTACATGAAGTACACGCGATGGGCACTACAGGGAGTTTTTTGTGTTATGATTTTTGGTTGGTTACTCTCTACTAACTTCTTAAAACCTATGAATGCTAAAGCCCCTTCTACACATTCATCAGCCGTTCTCTCTATTGCAAGCACGGCATTTGAAAATGGCGCGGCAATACCGTCCGTGTACACATGTGATGGTAAAAATATATCGCCTCCGCTTGCGATTAGCGGAGTACCTGCAGAAGCAAAAACTCTCGTTCTCATCATGGATGATCCAGATTCGCCGACAGGCACATGGGACCATTGGATAGTTTTCAATATTCCTACAGAGGGTACATCGGTTCAGACTCTTGCCGAGACTGTGGAACCCCACGGCGTTAAAGGTAACAATAGTTGGGGGAGGACCGGTTATGGCGGCCCGTGTCCTGGGAGTGGTTCTCATCGTTATTACCTTACGGTCTATGCGCTAGACATTGCGTTATCTCTTACAGAAGGGAGTTCTAAAGGAGACGTGGAAGAAGCGATGCAGGGTCATAGTATCGCTCGTGGGGAACTGATGGGACATTACCAGCGAATGAAACGCTAGCCGTGTACGTTAAAATTAAAGTAGTTGCATCCGCACCAAAAGAACACTTCACCAAAGTGGGTGAGGATGTCTTTGAGGTGTGGGTGCTGGAACCCGCAAAGCAGGGACAAGCAAACCGACGCGTGCTTGAGCTTGTTCGCACTCATTTTGGTCCTCGTACATCTGTGCGGATCGTTAGTGGGCATCACTCTCCCTCAAAAATAGTTTCAGTGGAAACACACGCGTAGGGTTATCTGCTATACTTTATATACTATGCGTATCACTATAAAAACAACGAATATCACGCTCACGCCGGAGATCTCCGACTACCTAGGAAAGCGGTTGGAGTCGCTTGAAAAACTTACCACTCGCGACAATGAGGTCGCGATTGCGGATGTAGAAATCGGTCGTACCAGTACGCATCATCATACCGGTGATATTTACCGAGCGGAAATTAACATTCATATCGGTCACAAAAGTTTCCGAGCAGTCAAAGAAACTGGCGACCTGCTCACTTCAATTGACGCGGCGAAGGACCAGATGATGGAAGAATTACGTTCTGATAAAGATCGCAGGCTCTCCCTCTTGCGTCGCGGTAGTCAACATGTTAAGGCGATTATAAAAGGATTTCCGTGGTGGCGCCGAAGGCGATAGCTTTTAGCTTAGGGCTTATAGCTTTAAGACAAAATACATCATGAAAAAAAGATATTGGCTAAGGGTGGGTTTTGGATTAGCAACGGTTTTTCTTGCTTATAGTTTGTTTCTAGATTGGCTAAATCATATAGGAGCACCTATAAGTTCAGAATTGAATAGAGTAATCTATGAGATTGGCTATCCTTTTATTTTCATACGATTCTTAAGTGTAGGTTTCCGCGATTCTTTTGGGGCTTTACTTTTAGGTGATGTAATTGCGTTTGTTTTCTTCTTCTTTATAGGAGTATTAATTGGCTGGTTCTACGGCAAAATCAAAGGTCGGAAAAAGCTCCAAGCCCAAGCTTCTGCCTCATGAATTATCTTACGCACAGATTTTCAAGGCTTACTTCTTTAGTGATGTTGTTGATTATGTCTATTGGCACCGCTTGGCTCTTTAGTTTTGCAACGCGTGTTAATGAAGTAGCCGAAGGTTGGATTTCGTCCTATGCAGATAGCGAGGTAAACAGTATTCCTCTCCGAACCAACACGACAACTTCAAAAGCGAATGTTTCCGAGTCTTCCGGGCGCGCGCAGTAGTATTCTTTTCCAATGAAAAGGAAAAGTGGGTGACATTATATAATAACGCTATAGCGTTATTATATAATGTCACTCTTTTATAAATAAAAAAACCTTCAGCAAAATGCCGAAGGTTTTGTTGTTGTAAGTCGGATTAGGACGCGAGTGCGAGTTCTTCAGCGGTTTGCCGCATGAGCAGGTGCATTCTCCAGTGATACAGGAGGACCCCGATGATTGCGCCGCCGATTGCAAAGGCCGCGAAGCGCAAGATTCCTCCCAAAGACATTCCCATTGTGGGAAAGAAGGCGTATTCAAGAAGGATCCCCACAAACGTGGTAATACCCGCCGCCGTGTTTCGCGAGTTCGCAATCTTGAAAAATAGAGTAACAATACAATCGAATAACCAGATGACGGCGCTAATAAGGAACAGAATGACGCACAGTGTTCTTACAATTGGAAGCAATTTTGTAAAAGAACCTTATTGCCAAGCTCGCCCTCACACCAATTTTACCGAATAACAGACAACCATTGTGCGAAGAGTCGTAGCGTAGAACGGATAAACCGATACATGGGTATCAGTGAAATTGGTGTGAGGGCGAATGAGCGGAGAAAAGAAGTATCTTCTTTTTCTCTCCCGAGCGATTGTAAAGCATTTCACGTCAACCATACACCAATTTTATGCGGTCGCATAAAATTGGTGTATGCACTCAACGGGCCTATAGGCCTCGCAAGAAATCTTCGTAGCTCATTTCGCGCTTGTTTTCGGGTGTGACTTTCAAAATGGACAGTACTCCATTTTTGAAATCTGCTGATTTTATTTTCACCTTAATTTCTTTCCCCTTACTTGTTGCAATGAAATAAGTTCCCGGCCAATCGCCGTATGCGCGTATTTTTCTCCAGTTGAGAACTGCATCGGCTGACAGGTCAATCAACCCATCTTGTCGTGTCATATATTTTGTAAATGTAGCTTTTGTCTCGTCTTGTTTGATTGGGTGAATTGTTTCTGTAAGGTATTGTTCAATGACTTCTATAATTGCATGCGAGCCGAGCGTGTTGAGCTTTGTCAGTAGGGAATCGGTTGTTTCATCATCCGTGAGCGTATAAGGAATCTGCGCAACGATATCTCCCGCATCTACCTTGTCAGTCATGATAATTACACTTACTCCTGATACCTCGTCGCCGTTTACAATAGCGGCAGGTGCGGGTGCAGGCCCGCGATACTTTGGTAGCAAGGAATGGTGAATATTTAATGCTGTTTTTATGGGAACGGAAAGAAGTGTTTTAGGAAGAATCAGTCCATAATCCGCTACCACTAAAAAATCGGGCTTGTATATCTTTATT
The DNA here is from genome assembly GCA_001821015.1 of Candidatus Taylorbacteria bacterium RIFCSPHIGHO2_02_FULL_46_13. Classification (GTDB taxonomy): domain Bacteria; phylum Patescibacteriota; class Minisyncoccia; order Phycocordibacterales; family DSPV01; genus 2-02-FULL-46-13. The sequence goes on along the minus strand of MHRQ01000010.1, from coordinate 2,962 downwards.
TGTTCTATGATGTCAGGTGTCAGTTTGTCCGCTTCTAAGAGGGGAATATTGAGCTTTTGGGCAAATAGTTTAACAGGGCTTGGTGCCAGTTTTTTATGTGAGTCGGTACGGTCGGGGATAGTGACGACAGCGGAGAGTCCATAGTGCTCTTTGAGGGCCTGCGCGTCTATCACTGAATATTTACTATTTCCAAAGAAAATAATATGTGGGGTCATCCCGTTAGAGACAGGGAACACTTCACTTTATGAGCGGGGGTGTCCCTATCGTACTTAGTGTTTAATACCATAGACATCATTATATCAAGCATTCCCGTAGCGAAGCAGTCTCTAACGGGATTATAGGTCAATTTCTTGCGGATTCATTTCGTGGAGATCAACCGCTTTATCTATAAAAAGCACGCCATCAAGGTGATCTGTCTCGTGCTGAAATACTTGCGCGAGGAGGCCGGAGGCTCCTCGTTCAAAGGGTTTCCCCTGTTCGTCATACGCGCGTATAGAAACTTTGGTGGAACGTTTGACTTTGCCATACAGCCAACGGACGGACAGACACCCTTCCTCCATCAGTTTTTTTTGCCTTGAAAGTTTGGTAATGGTCGGGTTTATAAAAATAAGATATTTGAAAGCCCTCTGGCTAGCCTTTTTTTGTTGTTTTCGTCGGTCCTCCACCTTATCTGATAGTTCAAAAACTTTTTCGGACACAACAAAAATGCGCACGCTCTCGCCGATTTGTGGCGCCGCAATAGCGACACCATCCTCTTGTGATGACAGCGCGACCTTCAATTCTTTAATGATTTTTGCAATGCGGGGAGAAGTGAGTTGCCCATCAGGGACTTCTGCTGCCTTTTCCCGCAAGAGCGCGTTGTCTTTTTGGATGATAGTGGGCATAACTCAATTATACACATCTATAAAAAACTCTCTGGGTCTACCACAATCTCAAATGAGGAGGGCAGGGAGCGCAAGATGGCAAGTGTTTTCTCGTTAGGCCACTCGTCGCGGGGTATTTTTACTATTCCCGAAGTTCCTGCCCTCATATGGCCTTTTTTGATACGCGCGGGAAATATGTCAAGTGTATAGGGAGCCAGTTGCTGTGATAATTTTTTCAGATTTATTGAGTTCGTCTGTCCATCCACAGCCACTGATATTTTTATGGGAATAGAAAACGGAGGATACGAGAGGGATTTTCTCACGGCAAGTTCACTTTGGTAAAAGGTAGTGAGGTTCCCCTCAAGTACAGAGTTGATGACAGAGTGTTCGGGATAACGGGTCTGCACGAGGAAACGACGTTCAGCGAGGCTTTCCAGTTTTGAAAGCAGGTACATCACGCGCTCATTGATTCTGAAATCAGGAATTGAAAAAAGAGCGTCTACCGAAGCAACGGCAACACCCCCCAAATTTTCTGTCAGGTGGGGGAGGGCAAGCTCCGTTCCCACCAGAACGCTCCCCGGTGTGTCATAGAATTTTTTTGCAATAATGCGTGCCTCGCGCCGATTTTTTGCAGTTTCTCTATCAAGACGGAGGATTGAGAGGTTGGGAAATAATTTTGTGAGTTCTTCTTCAATGAGTTCGCTACCGATGCCGAGCGTTACCAACCTCCAACTGGTGCAGTTTTTGCAACGTATCGTGGGCTCACTTTTTTCCCCGCACCGGCGACAGAGGTACACTCGCTTGTGCCCTGTGGTCTTATATAACACGAGCGGCGTTTGGCATCGGGCGCAGACGACCAGAGTGCCGCAATCTCCGCAAATGGTGGTAGGGGCAAGACCGGTACGCCCCGCAAAAATAAAGGTATGGTCTGACAGAGCCCTCATTTCTGTAATGAGACCCGCAAGCTCCTCACTGACTGAGGTGGTGACTCCGCGGAGGTTCGGTTTATAATTTCGCATATCCACTAACTCCTGCTTTGCGTTGCGTATCGTGTGCCACTTTGGAGCAACAAGTTCCAGGTAATGCCCCTCGTGGTACTCGTGTACGCTCTCACTTGAGAGCAAGATGTCACCAAGTATCAAGCGTAGATGAGCGATTCGAGCTAGTGTGGTTGCGAAAAAGCGGAAATCAATGAAGGGCTTAATGAGTTGTTTGTACGAATGAGAATTCTCTCGTTCTAAAATCAATGTTCCTGTGTTTGGGGGAGCAAGTGCTAGGAAACCAGGGGTCGTAATCACCAAGAGCGGATGCTTAGCACTTTTAATTCTGTGTATTGATTGTTGAATGTCGCGGGATGTTCTGTCGCTGTGCAAGACGATTACATATTCGCTAATTCCTTTTGACAAAAGTAGGATGGCGTTTTCTGCGTCTTGAATCGTTGGTACGATGTACGCAACTGATTCAGCGCGCGTAAATGATTCGCGCACGATCGACTTGTATCGGGTCATCCGTTCTGCGTCGTCCGTTTGCAGAATGTAGGTGTCAGCGTGTGTTCTGTCCGGCACTTTTGTATGTTCATCCGTCTCTCGTATTCGCTTAAACATCACTATGGGCGTGACCGCGGACAATACGGCGCCAATGGATGTCGCGTAGAATCTAGCAGTTTCCTGCGCAGCGGAAATGAAAGCCGTTGAGTAGGGTTTTTTGTCCAGAACTTTTAATACTTTTTTGAATCCTATCTTTGATTTCTTTATCGCGATTTTTCCTTGAGAAACGTCTTGGACCTCGCTGATCAAGGCATAAATGATTTTTTTGCGCAAGGGTACCGAGACTAAGCCTCCTACCGGAAGCTCCTGCGCACTAAAGTAGGTCAGTGTTTCTCTGTACGCTTTCGTCTCAAGCGGGATAACGCTCACGAGTTTCATCTCGTAGTGAAAAACGTCATCGCTTCAAGGAGCGTACCGTTTTTATTGCCTAGCGAGTGAGCGGAGAGAAAAAGTATCTTCTTTTTCTCTCCCGAGCGAGCGATGGCAACAAAGGGTTTACTACCCCACGGCTTGCCGCGGGTGAGTACGCGGGGAGCGTGTCCCTCATGCGGG
>MHRQ01000009.1 GCA_001821015.1 Candidatus Taylorbacteria bacterium RIFCSPHIGHO2_02_FULL_46_13 | reverse complement strand
AACGCACATTGCTTGAATGGGTTGCTGTTGTTTTGGCAAATAAACCTGATGCCAAAATAAATACCTTCATAGCAATTCCATATAACCCTTACGAACCAGAACCATATACTCGTTGGACAATGCGAGGAATGTTAGATTTGGAAAATGAGCTTAAAGTAGCAGACGAGTTTTGGGATTTTCTTGGTGGTAAAAATACCTACAAGGATTTACTCGACTGTTTTGAGAGAGTCGGTATTGAGTTGAGAGATGAAATTGATGACTACTTTAAGCGCTTTAACAAGAAATAGTCCGCCCCGAAATTCGCCAAAACAAAACGGATGGAGCAAGCGGAGGATTCCTCCCCAGGTCACGGATATTTTCCTGCTGGAAAATTCCGCTACCCCTCCTCGGCACGTCTGCCTCCGGCCTTGCGAAGCTACGCTTCTCACCCTCCTCCTCCGCTTGCGAAATCCGAAATCAGCCGAGGTTTTGCGGAAACCATCTTCTTACAGAAGCTGTACACCTTTTGGACAGGGTACTGTCTCAAAAGGTCTTGCGCTTGGGTCCCACCCCAAGCTCACCCACAAAAATGCTTCCGCAAAACCGAGTCCATTGTTTAGAGCGTACGAGGTAGTTCCGAGCCACCACGCCGACCCAGTAGGTCATTCTGCTGAATGAGGAGCGTGCGATTAGTCGGCATCAGGATTCTGTTCGTAAAAAGTTCGGACTTTGTTAATGACACACCATTGGCCCACTAAGATTATCGGAACAGTGAGGAGGTGACCGGTTCGAGTCCGCTCGGGGGTGTGTTCAGTATAGGGTTTCGGGGTATTCGCGACAAGATTTTATCTGAAAACTGTGCTTGCGTCTGTGAAAATATTATACTGTATCAATGATAAAAGTACTGGTTGTTGAAGACAACGAAATTATACGCAGGGCAATGGTTGATGAATTGTTGCTTGATAAATTTTCTGTGGCCGAAGCGATGGATGGAGAAGAAGCGTTAGCAAAAATTATTTCTAAAAAACCGGATATAGTTATTCTTGATATCATGTTGCCCAAGATGAATGGTTTGGAAGTATTTAAGAAAATAAGAGGCAATCCTCTGATTGCTGAAACGAAAGTGGTGGTGTTCACGAATATTGACGCTGACGATAAGATGATAGAAGAACTATCATCTTTAAATCCTTGTTTCTATTTGAATAAGGCCAGGTTGCGCCTTGAGGAGTTACCGGAGAAAATAAAAGCGTGTTTTAGTAGTTAAATATAATTAAAAAGTAATGAACAGATTGGTGATTTGACAATAATTAAAAATGCTATACTACGATAGTACTTTGCGATTATTAATAAAAATATGAAAAGAATATGACAGAAAAAGAACAATATTCAGCACTTATCAGTGAGATTATCAAAAAACAAGCGGTTATTCTTGGCCCAGAAATTGCCATCCTCAAGGCCAGAAGCGTGCCGGGTCTTATGGTTGATAATGATGGAAAGGTAACGGGTGTCGGAGATAATCCCAAGGATACATTGCAAAATCTAGTTGATCGGTATGTTGAGCTTTCAGGTCTTATTGTAAAGAATGCTCTTGGTTCAATCTTTGCGAAATACCCCGATTTAAATATTAGTAAATAATTATTAAAAATATGTCAAAGAAATCAATATCAGTTCTCATGTTAGCAGTTATAGCTTTGCCTGTTTTGGCGTTTGCAGCGGATAATTTTGTCAAGGCGGAAATTTTTAGTGAAGAGGTTGAGCGCATAATTGAGGTGGTTAATCTGGTATTGGCTCTTGCCGCGGGAGTTTTCGCCATTAAATTGGCGGCTCTTGCCCAAGGTGGCACGATGGAAAAAACATGGAACACTTTGGCGGTTTGCTCCGTTTTGTTCGTATTATTGGAGGTAGTCGGAACATTAAAGGGATTTGAAGTTGTTAGTATCGGGGGCTTGGGAGAAATTTTTGAATTTCTATTTGTTTTGACATTTGTCTATTGTTTGTACTTCACTAAGAAAGATTTGTTGAATAAGATGATGCGCTGATTAAATCCAAAATCCTATTATATTAACCGATTAGCCAGTCTTCTATATGTGCCTATAATGCGATTATGATGGGATAGGACAATAGTCAGTGTAGTATAATATGACAATGACATTGACTATTTTATTTGTAATCGTAACTTTTGGCTCGGTTGCCGTGAGTGTTTATCTCGTAATAAAAAATTACAGGGCAAAAGGCGTACTTGAAAAAAAGGAGCAAGATGTCAGTCGCAGGATGTATGAGTTGGCTATTCTCAAGGAGCTGGGCGACCGTATCGGCTATTCCCTGGATATTCAACAAATAATTGACATTATCACCAGTTCTCTCCGTCAGTTTATAGAGTATTCGGCTGTTTCTTATATGCTTTTTGAGCCGGACAAAGTTATATTTAAGGTTCATCTGGAAAGGTCTGTTCACCGACGATTTGTAAACGACATACGAGACAGAATGCTTAGTTCATTGGGAGCTCTTCTTGACCGTGAGTTTGATAAGAAAGATGTTAAGGAGGTTTTGTCTGGAGCCATACTTATTGAAGAACTTGATGAGCCCGTGCGTTCCTTTTTTAACATTCCTCTTGTTATTGATGAAAAAGTGGTTGGGGTTTTGACCGTCGCGGATACAAAGAACGGACTGTACAAAGAAGAAGAGATGACTATTTTGTATAAAATTATTCAACAGGCATCAAAAGCGGTGACGAGTCTTCAGGGTGTAGTCAAAACGGAACAGAAGAAACTTAACTCAATGGTTGAAAGTATGGCCGATGGCGTGGTGATGACCGATAATGATTATCGGGTGGTCGTGGCCAATCCAGCGGTGAAATCAATGCTTGGTTTAGAGAAAAAATCGGAGCCAACAGTTTTTGATTTCATTGATAATTTAGGAGGGAAATTTGATATCAGAGGTAAATTGGAAGAGAGCATCAAGCTGGGCAAGATTTTGGATACACCGGAGGCGCTTATCGGTGAGAGATTTTTTCAAATTGTAGTTTCGCCGGTCAGAAGCACTACGACTATGTCTAGCGGAGAAATATTGGGAGGCGTGGTGATATTCCACGATATTACCCATGAAAAAGAACTTGAGGAATTACGCAAAGATTTTACATCTATGATGGTGCATGAGCTGCGTTCACCTCTGGATGGAATAAGTAAAATGGCCGATTTAATAATCAGGAAAAAGTCGGTTATAAAGGCAAAACAGATTACTGACGAGTATTTGCCGATAATTTACAAGAATTCTTCTGATATGTTGCGTTTGGTGAGCAATCTTCTTGATGCCGCGAAGGCGGAATCCGGCAAGTATCAAATTTCAAGAGAGCCCGCTATTGATATCAGAAAAATTGTTGACGAACGATTGAAATTTTACACTCCGTCGGCCAAGGAGGCTCACGTCAAGATTTCCGCTCTGGCGGCGAAAGACGTGCCGAACGCTATTTCTCTTGATCCGAATGCCGTCACTGAAGTTTTCAATAATTTCATTTCCAATTCTTTAAAATTCAGCAGAGATAACGGCGAGATTGCCGTCCAGCTTTTCTTGCATAAAGCTACTGGGGATATCATCAATGAAGCCAAGACTGCGGGTGTAAAATGGTTTGTTAAGGAAGATGACAATGTTTTGCTAAATTTGCCCACTTCCGTCATCGCGGTAGTTACCGATTTCGGGCTTGGGATTAGCCGCGACAATATTCCGCTTTTGTTCAATAAATTCAAGCAGTTTAAAACAGCCGCTTTGGCGGCGAATAAAAAAGGAACCGGCTTGGGATTAGTCATAACAAAGGGTATTATTGAAGCTCATGGCGGAGTGGTGGGAGTGGCCAGTGAAGAGGGAACCGGCAGTACTTTTTATTTTAGCCTGCCGATTGAAATTAAAAGCTAATGTTTAAAAACATGGAAAGTTTTAAAAAAGTTTTGATTATAGAAGACGAAGTGGCTTTTTTAAAAGCTTTGGAGGGAGAGCTTGAGCTTCAAGGGGTCAACGTTATTACAGCTACCGATGGCAAGAGTGGTTTGGATAAGGCTATAAAAGAGCATCCGGATTTAATCTTTCTTGATATTATACTTCCAGTTATGGACGGTATCTCGGTGCTAAAAGAATTGCGCAAAGATCTATGGGGCAACAAGGCGATTGTCGTGCTTTTAACGCAGACTGATGACTTGAACAGGGTTGCTGAAGCGATGGAAAATGGTGTTTCCAAGTATTTTGTCAAGGCTGACCAATCCATACCGGATATTATTGGACAGACAAAAATATATTTATCCGGTCAAGAATTTCCACGTGGGAAGCAGAAGGGGCCTATAGTCTAAGTAGTACGATTACATTTCTAGGCAGCTTCCATAGTAATGACCTACGAACACATATGGAGTAAAGTGGTTTCGCCTGACGAAGAGATACGATATGTATTTTCTATCAGTAGCCGTTATATTTATATCTATCTGACAATCTGGGCGTTTATAGGATTGGCGACAATTTGGTTTTACGGCGTAGGCGCTGTCATTTTTCTCATCGCGCTTTTCTATTATGCGTATTACCTACGGGTTTCTAACGCCTATGCATTTACCACGAAGCGCGTGCTTATCCACCACGGTTGGCTCTCCACAAGCATTACTAGTCTGGATTATTCCAAAGTCACCGCGATACAGGTGCAACAATTATTTTTTGAGCGATTGATGTTTGGGACGGGGACGCTCACTATTGATACCGCAGGGACCGAGGATGACAAGATTATTTTGAGACTGATTCAGAATCCCCATGAAGTTAAGCGGGCGCTTTCAGAAATTATGGACGAGAGTTTAAAAAGACATACTTCAAGCATCGGTTCTAGTCCACCCGTACAGAGTGGATTTTAAGATAACTTCTCTGTTGTGTCGGTAATGTTTCGCGTTGTGCCAGCGCAGTCTTTCTGTATAATGTTTTAGTCTGTCAGCAGGGTGTAGTATAGTGGCACAAGGTACACACTTTGGGGTCATACATTTTTTCGGGATGTAGTATAGTGGCAGTATACACGCTTCGGGAGCGTGAGGCCCGAGTCCGATTCTCGGCATCCCGAAAAAATGTATGACCGGAAGTCTGGGAGACTTCCGTGGAAATTTCAAGAAGAAATTTTGAGGCCTGGGTTCAATTCCCAGTACCCCGATAAAAGTGAGCGGGTAAAGGTGCGTGAGGTTGAGGAGCGAGTACTCGGAGCTCCGAAAGAAAATCGTCTGGGCTCATAGTATAGTGGTAATACACCCCATTCGCATTGGGGAGACGCGAGTCCGATTCTCGCTGAGTCCAAACTATGAAATTCACAAAGAATTTTACAGAATTACGCAAAGACGATGCCGCTATCGCCGGTGGCAAAGGCGCTTCGCTTGGTGAAATGACACAAGCGGGAATTCCAGTACCTCCTGGATTTGTGGTGCTTTCGAGTGCGTTTGAGCAATTTCTGAAAGAAACTGATTTAAATGTAGAAATTGATACTGTTCTCCATTCTGTCAATCATCAGGAAATTCACACCGTTGAGCATGCATCTGAAAAAATTCAAGCACTGATTCTTAAGGCAAAGATGCCGGAGGATATTGGTCAGGAAATTCAGGCGGAATTTAAAAAGCTAGGGGCAGAATTTGTAGCAGTTCGCTCTTCGGCGACGGCTGAAGATTCATCCGCCGCGGCCTGGGCAGGGCAGTTGGATAGTTTTCTCAATACTATTGAGAAAGATTTATTGGAGAAAGTTCAGCACTGTTGGGCATCACTCTTTACACCACGCGCTATTTTTTATCGTTTTGAAAAAGGTTTGCACACACAAAAGATTTCGGTAGCCGTAGTGATACAGAAAATGGTTGAGAGCGAAACGGCAGGCATTGCATTCTCGGTGCATCCAGTCACTGAAGATAGAAATCAACTCATCATAGAAGGGGCACTCGGTTTGGGCGAAGCGGTGGTGTCTGGGCAAATTACTCCGGATTCATATGTCGTAGAAAAGAATCCTTTCCGCATTATAGACAAAAATGTAGTTACGCAAGAGCGAGGATTATTCCGTTTGGGATCCCACAGCAAACAAAAACATCCTTACAAACTGGAGTTTGTAAGGATGTCGGGTGGTGATAAGGCACAATCTGGGAATGAGTGGGCAGACATTCCGCCAGCAGAAGGGGAGAAGCAAGTGCTTTCTGATGAACAGATTCTAGAATTGTCTGAACTCATTCTTAAAATTGAAAAGCATTATGGTTTTCCTTGCGACATAGAGTGGGCCCGCGCAGGTAGAAAATTTTACATTGTCCAATCTAGACCGATTACAACTCTCTCGAAGCTACCTACAACCAGTGAGGCTAAGCAGAAATTAGTTTTTGAGAAATCAATCACGAGAGATTGGGGAATGATCTATGCTGAAATCTGGCATAAAGTTTTTACTGAAGAATTTAAAAAACAACTCGGCTGGGGTTATACCGAAGTAGTTTTCGAAGGGAAAGACAACACCATTAGTGTATATAGAGCACCAGCAGAACATATCGATGGGATGCGCGGTTTTATACTAAGTTGCCTATCTGAAAAGCCGAATTGGTTAAAAGAGCATGCGCGTATCGTAGTAGAGCAAGTGAAAGCAGTATTTGATTTGCTTGAGATACTAAGAGGAAAAGAATATTCAACTTACTCTCCCAAAGAGCTTGCCAATATATTTCAAGAATTTATTATAAGAAATGTCAAACTTGGGCCGGCATTTATTATGATGCTTTGGTTCCCAATTCAGATGGAAGATTACCCTCTTGCTGAAAAATATGGGAATGATGTTCAACTAGCAAAAGACACGCGAGCCCAAATAGAAAAGATAGGTCCTCTTGTGGATGTTTTTGGGAGAGAAATTGCGTCTGAAGTTCTTAGAAGGTCTCAATTACCAGAGAAGCTCACGCGGTTTGTAATGATTGAAGAGATTCTTGAATATCTGAAGGCCCAAAAGAAACTGGACGCTAAAAAGATTGAAGCTCGTTCAAATTATTTTTTGGTAACTCGAAAAGGAATTATTCATAAGGATATTGATGACTACCTAAAAAATTCTGGGTTTGAGCTCAAGAAACAGGATTTGAAAAAAGCTTCAGAAATTAAGGGTAAGGCAGCCTATAAAGGGCATGCGATAGGAGTCGTCAGGATTATCCGCAGCAAAGAAGGCTTCGGGAATTTTAATGAGGGTGAGATTTTGGTAACGACCATGACCACACCTGATTTCTTGCCTGTACTGGAGAAAGCTTCCGCCTTTGTTACTGATGAGGGAGGCGTTACTTCTCATGCAGCTATAATTGCACGCGAAATGGGTAAGCCTTGCATTATCGGTACAAAAATCGCCACGCAAGTGCTTAAAAATGGCGACTTGGTAGAGGTGGACGCGGATAAGGGGGTAGTAAGAATTCTAAACAAATAAAAAAGGCGCTGGAGAGATTCCAGCGCCTTTGCGGACGGGTTTCCGTGAAGGTAGTTGTGTCAATGGTCGTCTTTGGCGATGCCAACATACTTTCCGTCTTCAAAAACTAGACGGAGTCGTCGGGTTTCGGCCAAGGCGATTTTGAACACGTTATCGTCTTGCTTACCTGAGAGGTGAAAAGCAAGGAAGTTGCTGCAGACAGCATGCCCGGCGACGATGACAATATCGCCGTCGTAATCTCCTAGACCCAACATCAGATCCATTTGGTTTAGAACCTCGATGGCAGCGTGGGAACCGAAGTAGTGCATCGCTTCGGCAGCTACTGGATCTTCCAAGTACTTCGGAAGTTCGTAGCCATACTTATCAAAGGCTTGCCACTGTTGATTTCCAAAGCGCTGATTTCTGAACGTCCAGAGCCTGTCCACATTGATGAACGGCTGTCGGACTTCGCCGATAATGATTGCCGCCGTGCAAAGCGCCCGCGGGGCGGGTGAGTGCAGGACCAGTCTGATTTTTTCAAACTCATTCCGGTAGCGGTCTCGTGCCGCAAGTGCTTGGGAGATACCCATTTCACTTAAGGGGCGATACAGGTCGTCCACACCAGGCACTTTGGTTGCGTGTGCATGACGCATTACGTCAATGTACAGTCTCATTCAATCTGTCCTTTCGTTTAGGGAGTTTCAGTTGGTTTGTGCTATTTAGTTTTCAAAGCTGACTACAATTTAGCATAGTATACTCTCTTTGTCAACTTGTTCTGTTACATATAGTTGATTATAATAATACTATAATCAATTAATTTCACACTATGATTCAAAAAGTACTAAAAGTAGGAAGCTCGGCGGCAGTTACGATTCCCAAGAAATCTCTTGAGGAGTTAGATTTTAAGATTGGTGATCGAGTAAGCGTTTCGGCAGATTATCGCAGTAAATCATTTACCGTTCGTAAAGTTGTGAGTCTCAAAAAAGGGAAACGAACTGACAAAATCGCTCAACTAACGATGAACTTTATCAATCGCTATCGGAAAGATTTAGAGGCGTTGGCTGATAAATAACATGGTGCACTATCTGGGGGTTGAGGAAATTCTTCTCATCCATTCGCTTATCATAGACGAAACCGGTGGCAGTCACGGCGTTCGAGATCGGCACGCACTACAATCGCTTGCCGAGTCACCGCGACAATCGGCATTTGGCAACGAATTGTACCCAACCCTGTTCCATAAAGCTGCGGTGTATGTCAGAAATATCATCCACTTCCATCCTTTTGTGGATGGCAATAAACGTTCGGCCATGACCACAGCGTCAATATTTCTTGAAGAAAATGATTTTGTGGTAACAGCCATTGAGGGCGAAATTGAGGAATTTGCACTGCGCGTAGGTGCACAGAAAATGGAGATCAACGAGATTGCTGTTTGGTTAAAAAGGCACAGCAAAAAAGCCGAAACTAAAGAAAAAATATGAACGAACTCAAAAGTTATTTTTTGCCTTTCTCTTCAGCTATCATGCGTCAACTTACGCAATGAAGTCAAAGGGAAACTCTAAAAGGGTAATGGTGTTTGGAGTGTTTGACGGATTGCATCCGGGGCATATTTCTTTTTTGAAGCAGGCACGTGCGCTAGGGGATTATCTTGTGGCAGTGGTGGCGCGAAACGAAGCAGTTCAGATTCTTAAAAAGCGCGCGACTAGGCGCTCGCTCGCAGAACGTATAGAAGCTCTTAAAGTTTCTGGAACGGTGGACCAGGTTTTGATCGGGGATTTAGAAGAGGGAAGTTGGGAGGTATTAGATGGACATCAACCGAATATAATTGCGCTCGGTTACGATCAGCACGAATTAAAAAAAGATTTGGAAGTGGTTCTTCCTTCCAAGTCTTTTTCCTGTAGCATTGTGGTATTAGAAGCTCACGAGCCAAATGTGCACCACAGCTCGCTTTTACATAAGATAAAATGATTATGTAAGAAAAAAGAGGATGTTGATATCCTCTGTAGCAGTCTTGGGGAGCGAGAGTATACTGAATATAGGGTTATTCGCTAGTGAGCGAGGGGCCTGTGAGAGATTAACTCTCACAGATCCGAGCGAACGACGCGAACAAAGGGTCTCGCCCTTTATAAGCTTAAGGTCGTCTCGTTTAAGAATAGGTAAAATCAATTATGAAAAATATACACATGGTTACGTTCATCCTCCTTATCGTTGGAGGTTTGAACTGGTTGCTCGTCGGACTCTTTAATTGGGATATTAGCCAAGTGCTCGGCGGAATGTCATCAGGACTTTCCAAACTGGTCTATATTCTTGTTGGTCTTTCAGCTGTCTATGAAATAGCGACGCACAAGCAGAATTGCAAGAACTGTGGTGACAAAGGAATGTCACAGCATGGTGGCGCAATGTAGTTAGGGTTTCAAAAAACTCCCCGTCTGCCAGTTGTGGTGGGCGGGGAGTTTTTGTTTCTCAATATATCCTCTAGAGGATTAACGGTCGCTACTCGACCAGTACACCTTTCCAATTTTTTGTTCGGCCAATGCCTCCAAAAAATCTGGAGAAGGTTTTCGAATCCTCCACGGAAGTACCCCCGTACTTCCTAGAGTGCATTTCGCTGCTCTCAATGCACTCTGGAGGATTCGATTCTTACAGAATCAGTACACCTTTTCAATTTTTTATTCGCTCACACGCGAGCTCAAAGAAATCTGAAAAGGTCTTTCGGCGCTCCAAGCGTTCGCGCCTCAACCTCCGACCTTCCCAACTTGCCCATGTAAATTTCCTATGTGGTGTCTCTATTGTACCAAGCTCGCACCTATTTCCAAAACAGATGACTTCGCACGCTCCGCGTGCGTGGTGAAGCGAAACTGAAGCGTACGCTTCACGAAAGCCCCACGCGCTGGCGAGTACGCCAGCAACCCCGAAAGAAAAAACACTCCTTGCATTTCTGATTTGGCGGGGGTGAGATTTCTTTTGAAAAAGGAAAGGGTGTTTTTTTCGGGGTTCTGCCCAAGAAGTTTCTGGGCAGTGCGTGGGGCTTTT
>MHRQ01000008.1 GCA_001821015.1 Candidatus Taylorbacteria bacterium RIFCSPHIGHO2_02_FULL_46_13 | reverse complement strand
ATTCAAGAGCCAGGTTACTTTGGAAAAATATCTCGGCTATCTCACCGAGGCATATTTGATTTTTCCTCTGATACGACATTCGACAAAGGCTGGCATGCGACTGCGATCGGCCAAAAAAACATATGTCGTTGATAATGGTTTTGTTACCGCCAAGGCAGTACAGCATTCACCGAATACCGGTAAGCTTATGGAAAATCTTGTTTTCACCGAGTTGGTGAAAAAAGGCAATCAGCCCGGGCGCGAATTGTTTTATTACAAAACCAGAAATGATCGGGAGATAGATTTTGTGCTCAAAAAGGGGTATCAGGTAACGGAACTGATACAAGTTTGTTATGACCTGACAGGCCCTGACGTTGAACAAAGAGAAACAAAAGCTCTTGTTGAAGCAGGAAAAGAATTGAATGTCGATAAACTTTCCGTGCTCACTTGGAACGAAAAACGAGAGGTAAAAAAAGATGGCAACGTGATACAGCTTAAGCCGTTGTGGGAGTGGTTACTTGAAAATAATTTATGAAGATAAAAGACCTGCCAAAAAACTAAAATGGAACATTTACTACCAAGCATTTTAATAATTGTAAGTTATATTCTAGGAACTTTCTTTGCTTTTCAAGGGCTTAGGGATCCTATAGATAAACCCTTGGTGTATAGCAGTGAATTCGTCACAATTTCTCTCACTATATTATTTGGCTGGTTACCTGTTGGAGTTGCTTTATATTTAGCGTGGATAAATTCAAATTTACTTTTTGTAGTAGCATTAATTGTTGTTAGGTTTGTGATTTTACCAACAATGCTAAATAAGAGCATGAAAAAGTTTATGGATAAAAAAGGTATTTAGTTAGCAAAAAGATTTTTGCCACCATTCCCTCTGCCGAATAAGATTCACGAACGGGAAATGGACAAAACTGACATTCCCGGTACTTTTAATGCTGGGGCCACCTTAGGTCCGGTGAACGAAACGAATATGTCCAGAATTTGGAATAAACACAAACAATCAAATACCCCTCTTAAAAGAAAGGTCTTCGTGGGTCTTTCAGGTGGAGTGGACAGCTCGGTTTCTGCCGCTTTACTTCTACAGCAAGGGTATGACGTTACTGGCGTGTTTATCAAGATTTGGCAGCCCGAGTGGACGGAGTGCACAATGGCAAAAGATCGTCTAGACGCGATGCGTGTTTGTGCTCATTTGGATATTCCTTTCAAAGAGATTGACCTGACCGAAGACTATAAACGCGACGTCGTGGACTATATGATTTCAGAGTATAAGGAGGGGAGAACTCCTAACCCTGATGTAACATGCAATCGTTTCATAAAGTTCGGCAGGTTTTTCACGTGGGCGATTGAACAAGGGGCGGACTACGTTGCGACAGGGCATTACGCACAAATAGGAAAGCTTAGGGCTGGGGGCTTAGAGCTTAGAGCTTCAAAAGACCAGAGCAAAGATCAAACTTATTTTCTTTGGACATTGAAACAGAAGCAGTTGGCAGAGACTTTATTTCCAGTCGGTGCTTTGGAAAAATCAGAAGTACGCAAACTTGCAAATAAATTTAAGCTTCCCACGGCCGAAAAGAAAGACAGCCAGGGACTTTGTTTTGTCGGGCCAGTAGATATTAAAGGTTTTCTTTCTCGCTACGTTCCGCAAAAGCAAGGAGCTGTGTTAAATGAAAAAGGGGAAGTTATTGGTAGGCACGATGGAGCTTGGTTTTTAACTATCGGTGAGCGACATGGATTTACGACTACAAAAAAGAGTCCGCATGATGAACCATTTTATATTCTGAATAAAGATATAGATAAAAATACAATTACGGTTGGAGTGAAATCTAAAGTTATAACATCTTCTCCCGATTCCGTTCGTCTTTCATCCGTAAACTGGATTACTAGTGCGCCATCTACGGACAAGATATATGAAGCGCAGATCCGCTATCATGGGACGCGCTACCCGTGCGTATTTGAAGCGGACGGCTTAACGATAACATTTCAAGAAAAGTCTGATGCAGTCGCTTATGGCCAGTCTCTGGTTTTCTATGACGGAGATACCTGCCTTGGTGGTGGAGTCATGGAATTGTTTAAGTAGTGCCTCACCCCTACAAGCTTTGACGAGTTCATATTTGGCGTATAATAGCGACATGCAGAAAGGCACCTATATAGTAAAAGCTGACGGTGAGCGCGTGCTTTTTGATGTAGAGAAATTACGAGCTTCGCTTTTTCGTTCTGGGGCGCAAGAATCCGAAATAGAAAAAGTCATCGCGCACGTTACTGACGAACTGGAAGATGGCATGACCACGGACCATATCTACCGACATGCATTTAGCATACTGAAAAATTTGAAAAATCCGCAAGCTATGCGGCGTTATTCATTGCGCCGCGCACTTCTGGATCTTGGGCCGACAGGTTTCCCTTTTGAAAAGTTCTTGGGCGAGATTTTTAAAGCAAAGGGCTACGAGACTCTGAACAATCAAATTGTGCAAGGTGCGTGCGTGTCACACGAGATTGATTTGGTCGCGTATAACGAAACCAAGTTGATCATGGTGGAATCTAAATTTCATAATACGCTGGGAGAAAAAAGCGATTTGAAAGTGGCGCTCTATGTTAAAGCGCGTTTTGACGATCTTTCAGAACAGAGTTTTGAATACGGCAAGCGCCGCCCGCTTGATGAAGGGTGGCTTATGACCAACACTAAATTCACTGAACATGCCATAACATATGGCCAATGCGCTGGACTACGTATGGTGGGCTGGAATTATCCTTCAAAGGGGAATATTCAAGACATGATAGAAGATGCGCGCCTACATCCAATCACCTGCCTCTCACAGGTTAGTGTTTCCGAACGAGGTTTGCTTTTAAATAGCGGTATGGTACTTTGTAGGCACGTTATAAATTCCCATACCAAGCTTATGGGTCTGGGTATTAGTGAGAAAAAAGCCTATGCTATTGAGGCCGAAGCACGACTGCTCTGCAGTCCATAGTTTTTAACAAAGTATTAGCTCATGAATTTTATGCAACAGGACAGTAATCAAAAGACAATTATCATCGCGACGCTTGCTTTTATCGTAGGTTTTGGACTCGCGTGGCTTATTAGTACCAATAAAGCGGGTTATGGTATTACATCAGGAACCGGTGTAGACGCTATCAATCAAGCAAGTACCACCGCAAATTTTGTGAGTGTTAAAGATCAGAACTCTGGAGTTACCGTGGCGTTGGAACAGGTTCAGTTAGAGAAACTCGGATGGGTAGTTATTCATGACGAGGATAATGGCGCTCCCGGCAGAATTTTAGGTGCACAACTTTTTGATGCTGGTAGCTGGACTGACGGCACGGTGGATCTTTTACGTGGGACACTTTCCGGTAAGATGTATTACGCAATGTTGCACAGCGATAACGGTGATCATGCGTTTGATCCGAAGAGCGACACACCGATTCTTGGAGAGGACGGAAAGTCTGTTATGGCTAAGTTCTCTACAATGCCTGATTCGGGTACAGATCAAAACTAACTACATCAAAACACCCCGCCCTCCTTTGGAGGGCGGGGTGTTTTTTGATATACTCAACTACATGCAAAAACCTGCGTTTAAAAAATGGAACCGCTCGTACGACCCCAAAAGTACAGAACCGTTTAAGATCAGCCGTTCCAAAATAGATCTTTTTATGGAATGCCCGCGCTGTTTTTATTTGGACGCGCGGTTGGCAGTGAAAAGACCCAGCGGTCCCTCATTTACGCTCAATAACGCAGTGGATCAACTTCTCAAGCGCGAATTTGACGTACATCGTACGGCAGGTTCGCACCATCCACTCCTTCAAAAATATAAAGTTGATGCCATTCCCTTTAATGACCCGCGAATGGAGGAATGGCGTGATGCATTGCGCCGTGGAATTCAGTATCATCATAAACCAACTAATCTCATTATCCGAGGGGGAATTGACGATATTTGGACCACTCCTTCGGGAGAACTCATCGTCGTTGATTATAAAGCAACATCAAAAAAAGAAGGGCCCACGGGTCCAGATGATCTGTACGATTCATACAAACGCCAAATTGAGGTTTATCAGTGGCTTTTCAGGCAAAACGGTTTCAAAGTTTCCGACACGGGATATTTTGTCTACGTAAATGGGCGCGCTGATGCCAAGGCTTTTGACGGAAAATTGGAGTTTGATGTAAATTTAATTGCCTATACGGGCTCTGATGTGTGGGTTGCAAAAGCAATTACGGATTTACATAAAACGCTAACTGGGGAGAAGATTCCTGAAATAGGGACGTCATTTGGTGGTGGGCCATGTGATTTTTGTACCTATCGTGAAGCATCAGGCAAAGCTTTTAAAAGTTTTATAACTAAAGACAAAGAAGCAAAAAAGTCGCGAGTCACGAGCGAAAAAATAAGGAAACCAAATGAGACGCAAAATACCAGTAGTCTCTTTTAAAGAAAAAGTCTTTTCAGTTGTTGCCAAAATCCCAAAAGGGAAGACGTGCACCTACCAAGAGGTCGCTTGCTTAGCCGGCTCACCTGGTGCCTTTCGTGCAGTAGGAAATATTCTAAATACAAATTACAATCCAAAAATTCCTTGTCACCGCGTGATTAAATCAAACGGAAAAGTTGGGGGTTACAATCGTGGTGCCGCAAAGAAAAATGCAAAACTTCTAAGCGAAGGGGCTTTGTAACATAGCTATAAAGAGCTTGCAACATCTGCAGATTTGTGTAATCTGATATCGGATTGTCAACAAACAAAAAACGAAAGGAGAGAGAGTATGCAAGTTATTCGTCCGAACTTTGAAAAGCGGGGCGGTTTAGTTACGGTCATTACACAAGATTTCATGACCAAGCAAGTGCTTATGCTCGCCTACACCGACGAGGCCGGCTATCTAGAAACACTGGAAACTGGAAAAGCGGTTTACTTCTCTACTTCTCGCAAGAAGCGTTGGATGAAGGGCGAGGAGAGTGGGGACGTTCAAAGGGTTCGATCAGTTACCGTTGATTGCGACGGTGATGCCCTGATTTACTTTGTGGAACAAAAAGGTGACGGGGCATGCCATACAAAAGCACAAAGCTGTTTCTATCGCTCGGCTGTCGGGGGCCTACAACTGATGGAAGCGCCCAAAGCGGGAGTGAAGGAAGTATTACCCTTCATTGACACTCAAGTTCACACTCTTTTGGTTGTTGATGCTGGGTGTGTGATGTAGTCGGGAGCAGAATTTGCTAGCTTCAAAAGACCGAGCGCATGTCGTTTGGTCTTTTTCTTATTTTTATAAGAATTAAAGATGTTATATACTAGCCTTATGACATTTGAAGAATATCAAAAAGAGTCAAAGAAAACGGCCACCTATCAGGAAAAAGGGCGTGAATTTTGGTACCCAGCGCTCGGGCTTGCAGGAGAATCCGGTGAAGTGATTGAGAAAGTTAAGAAATTGTTCCGCGATGACAATGGTGTGCTTTCGGATGAACGCAGAGAGAGTCTCAAGAATGAATTAGGTGATGTACTTTGGTATCTTACACAAATCGCTACCGACGCAGGTATACCTCTTGAAAGTATTGCAAAAGGGAATATAGATAAACTTTTCTCGCGTAAGACCCGTGGTAAAATCACAGGGGATGGCGATAACCGCTAAATAATTAAAAATGGAAATCTCAAAAATAAAAATGACAGTTAAAAATGAAAAAATTGAAGCGGGTAAGTAAATTCTCTTGAGTTTTAATTTTGTATTGTCATTTTCAACTTTGATTTTTTAATTTTAATTTTTTTAAGATGGACCTTGAACAGATTAGAAACAGATATCTAAAATTTTTTGAGCGACAAGGGCACGTTATTATTCCATCTGCCTCACTTATTCCAGAGAATGACCCGACAACTCTTTTTACGGGGGCAGGAATGCAGCCGATTTTGCCATATTTGTTAGGGGCAGTACATCCCGAGGGAAAACGGCTCGTGAATTCTCAAAAATGTTTCCGTGCTGAAGACATGGACGAAGTAGGCGATAACCGCCACACAACTTTTTTTGAAATGCTTGGAAATTGGTCACTTGGAGATTACTTCAAGAATGAACAACTTGAATGGTTTTTCACATTTTTAACTGATGATTTAGGACTTTCACCGGAACGCCTCTTTGTAACGGTATTTGCAGGTGAATCTAAGCTCAATCTTCCTAAAGACACTGATTCAGTGACTATTTGGAAAGAATTATTTAAGAAAAAGGGGATAGAAGCAAAAGATATAGAAATAGGCACCGTAGAAAATGGAAGCGAGGTAGGTATGCAGGGCGGCCGAATTTTTTATTATGGTGGAAAGAAAAATTGGTGGTCTAGAGTTAGGGCACCAGAGAATATGCCAGTCGGAGAGCCTGGTGGGCCTGATTCTGAAGTATTTTTTGAGTTCAAAGACGTCGCGCACGATCCAAAGTATGGAAAGGAGTGCCATCCTAACTGCGATTGTGGAAGATTTTTGGAAATTGGCAATAGCGTTTTCATGCAATATATCAAAAAACCTGACGGACAATTTGGCCAACTTCCTCAGAGAAATGTTGACTTTGGCGGAGGACTTGAACGTATTGCGACCGTATTGGCAAATACCCCCGATATTTTTAAAGTAGATGTTCTGGCAAAATCTATTTCTATCTTGGAAAAACGTTCTGGTACTTCGTATGAGAAAAGTTCAGATGATTTGAAACGACCGTTCCGTATTATTGCGGATCATATCCGTGCCGCGGTATTTATGGGAGCTGATGGAGTGGTTCCCGGGAATAAAGACCGTGGCTACATTCTACGTCGTCTGGTCCGTCGCGCACTTTTTAACGCAAAACGCATTGGGCTTACTGACACCGAATGGTTACCAGCACTGGTTGATTTATATGCTGATACGTACAGGGATTTCTATGCTGAAATTGATGAACATCAGGAGGAGATAAGATCAATGCTTATAGATGAAGCGGAGAAATTTTATAAAACACTTGAAGCGGGTCTTAAACAATTTGAGCGACTAGCTCGCAAGGAAAATACACTCACTGCGGCAGATATCTTTGACTTGTATCAATCCTATGGATTCCCCGAGGAGTTAAGCATTGAGTTGGCACAAGAACGAAATGTACCAGTGGATAGGAAGGAGCTCGCCGTGCACAAAGAAAAGCATCGGGAGCTTTCCCGCGTAGCCTCTGAGGTTAAATTTAAAGGAGGATTAGTAGATACGAGTGAAATGTCGGTCAAATATCATACCGCTACACATCTATTAAACCAAGCACTGAGGCAAGTGCTCGGGATGCATATATACCAAAAGGGGAGCAATATCACTCCCGAGCGATTGCGGTTTGATTTCCCACACGACAAAAAAATGTCTCCTGAAGAAATTGCTACCGTAGAGGAGATTGTAAACCAGAAAATCAAGGAGGGTCTACCCGTAGGAAATACGAGTATGAATCTCAAAGATGCCTATGTGGCCGGTGTGGTAGGTGTTTTTGGAGAACGATACCCCGAGGTGGTGACGGTGTACCGTATCGGTAACCCCGAGGTGGGATTTTTCAGCCAAGAAATATGCGGCGGCCCGCACGTTAAGAACACCTCTGAACTCGGACAGAAATTTAAAATCATTAAAGAAGAAGCGATTTCTCAAGGAGTGAGACGGATTAAGGCAGTGCTGGTGTAACCGAGCCTCAGCACGGCATGCTATAATTTATTACATGAAGGTGGCAATACGAGAGCGTACGTTTGAGTTACTCGTTATAGTAACCCCTGTCCAGATGGAAGTATTTTGCTATGAAGGACTTGCATTAAATCATGTGCGCGTATTTTTTACAAAAGAAATTACTTTTTCGAAGTCTATACAGGGGTCTGATAAAGAATTCACTGCTTCAGCCTCTTCCGCTTTGTACAGACTGCTTCGTGAGTGCGAGGTGCAGTTACATAAGAGCAATGTACCTCACATCCGAATTCAACGCGTCACTTTTTTCTACTCGCCATCTCTCGCGACTGTTGCCCTAGAACATATTCTTGTGCGTAGCAAACAGCGGACAGAGCTTACCGAAAAGTCAGTACGTGCCTTAATTACCGATGCAGAAAAATCGTTTCTTGGATCCGTACGATACAATAAAAAAAATTCGGGCTTGCCGGTAGGGAAGCAGACTATTATTGAACGTCGATTTACGCGGACGATGCTCGACGGATATCCGGTGAGCTCGTATTTCCTACGGGAATATAATGAATTTTCGGGAGTACTGTTACTGGGTGGGGTTTCAACCGGACTTTTACAGAAACTCACTGATGTATGCCACTCAATATTCCGCAATTCCTTGATTTATCATCGTACTATTGAACGTGCGATACTTGATACGGTGGGTGTGCTCGGCGATCCGCACCAAAATTTTCTCGTGTGCGTTTTGTTCCCCCAAGGGTTATACATGACCTACGTGGAAAATAATTTGCCTGTCAATCAAAAATTCTCTGATGTAGGAAGTGAACGAATACTGGCGTTGTTTTCGGGAGTTCTTTCTACAACAAAGACTGTCGCCAAATCATTTATACGTCTGTATAGAGATAAGAAACTTCATGGTGCCAGTGAACATCGTTTTATTCAAGCGCTCGCACACGTCGCTGATTTATGGATGAAAGAGTTCATGAGAGTACGACAAGATTTAAGCGAGCGGTTCTTGCTCCCCCAACATGTCTATCTACTCGCGTCTCGTCCGCTTGATAGCTTAATTCTGGAAAATCTACCTACATCAGGAACTGATGCCTACGGCCAGTATCAGTTGACACATGTGATCATAGAAAATTTTTGGCCGATAGAGGCCGTTGATCCATCCGCTCTAACCCCACTCGCTTCTCTGCTTATGACGTATACACTTACACACCCCGTTGAATATTGATAATCTGAAGACATCTGTGGTATAATAGTGCTCACGTATGGTGAAGAAAATCTTACAAGACGTCATACCGCCCGGAAGAAGGTCTATACGGCACATTCCGTTGCCCGAAAATCGCAAGTCCAATGAGCAGACAAATTTAGATGTAGCAGATATGCACCCAAAACACAGAACAAAGATTCGTTTTACCCGGTGGGTAATCATTGTCGGCTCCCTGCTTCTGTTGGGCGCTGTTCTCGTGGCCGCTTCAATGACATTTTCATCCGCTACCGTTGTTATCAAACCAAAACAAGCGACCGCGGTGGTTGATGTTTCAATACCACTCGGTATTACATCAGCGTCTGGTGTGTCGGGGGTTGTGGTGACTGCAACATCCAGCGCATCCCAAGTTATTGCGGCAACTAAGGAGCAAGACGTACAGCGTAAGGCTTCCGGACAAATTGTGATTTACAATAATTATTCAAGCGAATCTCAACGGCTTATAAAAAACACGCGTTTTCAGTCTCCAGATGGGCGAATTTATCGAATTGATACATCAGTCGTGGTGCCGGGACAGACCATAGAAAATGGGAAGAAAGTCGCTGGAAATCTGACGGTTACCGCTTATGCTGATTCTGCAGGGACAGAGTATAATCTTTCTCTCGCTTCTCTAAAAGGAGATTTTACCATTCCCGGATTTAAAGGAACCCCCCGATATCAATCTTTTTACGCTCGCTTAAAAACTGATATTACGGGAGGTTTTAGCGGACGTGCCCGTGTGGCTGATGAGCAGACAGTCATATCAGCTACGAATGACCTCAAAACAAAACTCAATGAAGATCTGTGGAAAACCCTCCAGAGTTCTCTCCCGTCCGGATTCACTCTTTCAAAAAACTTGTACCAGGCTGAGTATCAAGTATCGTCAACCAATGATACATCGGGGCAGGGTATTACGCTCTCGGTTACCGCTGTTGGTCGGGCAGTTATTTTTGATACGAAGCTTTTAAGTAGCGCTGTTGCGGAGCAATCGCTTCCTTCGTATGAGAACGAGGACATACGTATCCAAAATCTTTCCGATCTTGATATTACACCGCACACGCAGGATACGAATTTCTGGGAAAGTGATTCCTTAGTGTTGGGTGTGAAAGGAAATGCACATTTTGTTTGGCAATTTGATGAACAGAAAATAATTACGGCGCTCGTGGGAATACCCAAAAACCAAACGGATTCAATTATGCGCACACACCCGGCCATCGCACAAGCGGAGGTTACCATTAAACCCTCGTGGCTCACCAAATATCCTTCACGTGAGAAAAAGATACATATTACGGTTAAACTTGACTAACAGCTCCAATGTCTGCTAGTATGACAAACTCCCTTTAGAAATGGGAAAAGATATTGAAAAAGACACCGTAACGGGGGTGGTGACTGAGGCGTTGCCAAACACTCTTTTTCGTGTTAAAATCTCCGATGACAAGGCGATGCTGGCATATCTTTCAGGACGTATGCGAATCAATCGGATTCGTGTACTTGTCGGAGATACCGTTCTTGTAGAACTAGACCCCTATGGTGGTAAGGGAAGAATTATAAAGAGAGGCTAGTCCTTCCTTGTTTTCTCCCGTTTAATATATTTTAGTATGCGCGTTAAAGCATCTGTTAAAAAAATTTGTAAAGAATGCAGGGTGGTCAGGAGAAATGGCCACCTGTATGTTGTCTGTAAAGCAGATTTACGACATAAACAACGACAAGGGTAATGAAAATTAAGGATCCGCCAGCTGGCGGAGACTGTAATTTACTTAACCCCGTGGAATAGGCAAATTAATACAATGAAACACATACAAACCACAATTGATAATAATGTACACAGCGAAATCCGAGGTATTATTCCACGGGGTGATGATTTTTATACTTACTTCGTTCGTTAAAAATCTATGAGAATCGCTGGCATCACACTACCGGAACATAAGCGTATTGAAATTGCTCTCACCACTATCTATGGTGTCGGTCGTTCTCGTGCGCAGTATATTTTGGGGAGAGCCAAGGTGGAATTTGGTAAGAAAGCAAAAGATCTCTCAACTGCGGAAGAAAATGAAATTCGAAAATGCATGGAGCAGTATAAGATTGAGGGGGATTTAAAGCGCCTTGTTTCAGGTAATATTAAACGGCTGAAAGATATAAAGGCGTACCGGGGACTCCGGCACATGCGCGGTCTTCCTTCAAAAGGGCAGCGGACCAAGACGAATTCACGAACTCGTCGTGGGAACGTCCGCAAGACTATGGGTACCGGACGTAGAAAGGTAGAAAAGAAATAATTCACCCACCAAAATTTTCTAAATGACAATGTATAATCATACAAAAGAACATGCGCATCGATTCCGCTCGATTTGTGGTGAAATTTTATCAGTGGAAAATTTAGGCGGGTAAATCATGGGTAAGAAACGAATTGTAAAACAAGGAACGGGAGGCCAAGAAGGCAAAGAATCGGGTGCAGGTGCACGGGCCGTTAAACGCAATATCGCTAGTGCGATTTTGTATGTTGAATCCACCTACAACAACACTCGTTTGACGCTCTCAGATCCAAAGGGAAACGCGCTTACCTGGTCTTCAAGCGGAAGCTTAGGTTTCAAGGGCGCGAAAAAAGGAACACCATTCGCAGCGGCAAAAGTTGGTGAAGTGCTTGCTGAGCGCGCCGTCGGAATGGGTGTAAAAGAAGTGCAAGTAATCGTTCGAGGAATCGGATCTGGGCGTGAATCTTCCATCCGTGGTTTTGTATCAAAAGGAATTGTGATTAGTACCATAAAAGACGTGACACCGATTCCTCACAATGGTCCGCGACCCCCGCGCCCACGGCGAGTTTAGAAAATTAAGGATCCGCCAGCTGGCGGAGACTGTAATTTACTTAACCCCGTGGAATAGGCAAATTAATACAATGAAACACATACAAACCACAATTGATA
>MHRQ01000007.1:10857-18787 GCA_001821015.1 Candidatus Taylorbacteria bacterium RIFCSPHIGHO2_02_FULL_46_13 | reverse complement strand
GGGGGGAGGTGTCGGAACAATTCTACTTCAGATAGGCTCAAACCATTCTGGCTTCCTCGTGTTTGTTTTGCGGATTCAATGCGAACTGTTTTGATGGGTATCAGGCGAACTGCGGGGGGAAGAACATATTGGATGAGTGATGTGCCATCCGCGATGGGAAATTGGTAGCGTGTACCGGTCTGTGAAATCAAAACCAGATATGGGCCCTGTCCATTCCACGGACCCAGCAGGTACTTAGGGCCGTTAACAAGGATGTCAACTTCATCTAGTGCCGTTGCTTTGTCTAGGTCCATTTGCCACCAATAGGGGTCTCCAGGACAGGTGTTTCCCTGCGCCAAAGAAGCAGTAGCATCGGCGCCGTCTATTGCTGCGCTCGCAGGCGCACTCTGTGTATTAATCTTTCCCGTACAAGCCTGGCTTGCCTTCGCTCTGTTTAAACTTAACTTAGGCTCTTGCGCCGGCGGGACGCCAAAGCCTGCACCGTAATCAAAGGCCGGCACTTCCTGGTCGGCAATGGCTTGATTGGCCGCGTCCTCGGTCTCTTGGTTTACTTGGTCGTTAACCGATGTCCACGCGGGGTTTGGTTGTGCATACATCTCCGTGACTGCATCCGGGTCACGTAAACGCGATGTGTATGTACCCTGTCCCCCTGCGGTTGATGAGAGGCTTGCAAGACCTGTTGAAATCATTTTATTGACGAGGGCTCCGGCGACCGCGCTGACCATTTCCGCAAGTTCATCTGCCGCCGCGAGCGCGTCTTGATTTGACCCAAGTGCTTTGTGCAGGGTTTCTTTGATGGTGGTTCCGGGAGTGGTGATGATACCCTTAAGGTTTATTTTTGACGCAAATCCCTGTCCCCAATCAGTAACTGTTTTATTAGTGGATTGGGCGGCCCCAATTCGTCCCTGCATTTCTAAGTCCGCAATAGCATACGCGCCGTAGGGGTTGTTTTGCGGAATTTGGGTAACGGCAATCCAGCTCTTCCAGCCCTGTGCGGCGGGGACTTGAGTATTTCCGTTGAGAAACGGCAACAGTCCTTGCGCATTCCTAAAAATCTCACTAATCCGGCACGAGCGGTTGGTGTACGTGGCGAATTGCCCTTGGTATTTCACTAACAAGGATGCATGGATGCCGATTTGCATTGGCCGCAGGGGACTGCAGAGGAAACCGAAGTTGGTGTTAAAAATAAAAGCACCGGCCGCTTGGTTCGCTATAGCGAGGAAAAATCCGCCCGGGTCATTGATGAACGCCGGGTTCCCATTAAACCCACCATTGATCCAAGAGACGACGCTGGCAGTGATTTGCTGGAGCACCAGTTTTGCGGCAATCCATGCGATGCCATCAAGACCGAAATCCTTTAACTTTTCAAAAATATTAGCGACAGAGTTTGTCCAGTGAGCCGGGGCGCTCGGTATTTCGGCGACCGGAACGGCAAGCTGCGCGTGCGCGGTAGTTGGTGATAACAGTAAACTCGCTGGCGCTATCAAGATTGTCAGGAGCGCCACCGTGACCGCAATTCGTAATTTTTTTGGGATAGAAAAGCTCACCCCGTTAGATAAAGTTTGTTAATTGTTACCACATAATTATACCGCGAACGTATTGATTAATCACCATTCTAAACTTAATCGCCTATCTCACGGGGTGAACTCCCCTTGAGATAGTTACGCAAACGATTTTTTAAATACCTTTTGCCCCACGATGTTTTCAGATATTTTTCGCGCAATGCCGCGTCACTTCGGTTTGTGCACGCTTCATAATATATGAGTGTTAATGGTCTCCTGCGCTTTGTAGAAAAGACGATACCTTCGTTGTGCTCTCTGCATCGTTTGCGTAAATCGTTCGTCAAACCAACATAGAGCCTGTTGTCCTTGTTAGATTTGAGTGTGTATGTGTAGTTCATTGTGTTTTATCTGGGTTTACCCCGTGAGATGGCGTTTCGCCTATCTCATGGGGTTATTATAGCTGACTTACACTCACAAAAATACGCTGTTTGGGGGGCATTGTGGATTGTTTTTGTGCGTTACCTGTTGAAGTAAGCGTCTAGTTCGCGTAGTTCTCGCGCTAAGAGGAGTCCCGCGCTTTGATACTCGCCCATACCCGCCAAGGCGGTTGCGGGGTCGGTGTATATGACGCTCATGGCGCTCACGCTTTCCGCAATGACACTCAAGGTGTTGACGAAATCAATGTGGAGCACCACGGCGCTTTTGGGAACTGAGATATTCAGTAATTCTTTGACGGCAAGACGATAGTTTGTCGCGCGGGTTTTTAGCTCACCAAGTGCTGACGGGTCTTCTGTATCCAAGGCAATCTTCAAGATTTCCAACTCGTTCTTTTGGCCCGCAGATATATATTTGCTCAATATGGAAATGAAGTCTTTTGAGTATGTTTGGGTCGCCGTAGGGCTGTCGGCGACTTGGGTAAGTTGTGACGGTGAGTATTGTATCGCCGTTATGCTGATATTGTTTTTGTCCAAAATTTCCTGCAGGCTTGGGGGGGTTGCTCCACCTGTTTTCATTTGGGCGTAGGCGGTGAGGACGTCTTCAGCGAGTTTTTCAGTCGGTGTCTGCGGTGTCTGTGTCTCTGTCGTTGGCGTTGGTGCTGTCGTGACCGTGTCGTTCGGACCTTTGACGGCAGGGTCGCGGTTGAGACGCACTTCTTCTCCGTCCGGCGTTCCATCACCATCGGTATCCGGGTTCTGGGGGTCGGTTTTCCACAGCTCTTCTTCCCAATCTGGGAGTCCGTCGCCGTCCGAATCTTTAGTCAGGGTGTGTGCGGTTCCCGTGTCAACGGCAACCAACTGCTCGCTCGGTGCTTGATAGACGCTAGGCTGGCTCGTGTATTTTGAGACAGCATATCCGACAAGAATTATTACAATCCCCGCGAGAATAACGATGAAGGTGGTTTTCCGAGTAGCCACAATTTTAAATTAGTTTTTAGACTTCAATTATAGCAAGGATTGCGAGAGTATTTTAATTTTCAGTGGACAACTTAAGCGGTCATTGACACCGCAGGTTTCAGGCATGTTAAAGCTGTGCACAAGCGCTCTTTTTTCCCGCAGGACGTGATAGAATACTATGAGTTTGGTGAAAATCATTCATCTGCTTCGTTGCGGGCTCTGGTGCTCCCTCACAATAGGCCACCTATTGCTCGGTTCGCTCCTCGCCCGCGCCTTGCATCTGATCGATTTCACCAAACTCACTATAGACAGATGACAAAAAAACTTTTTCTTGTTCTTGGAGTTTTTCTTTTCCCGCTCTGTTTTGTGTCTGCGGCGGATTTGTCTATGCTCAATCGTAATCTAAAGCTTGGTGACCAAGGGCCCGATGTACTTTTACTTCAACAGTTCCTCAACACTGACCCCGATACCCAGATTGCGACGGTGGGCGTCGGTTCCAAGGGTTTAGAGACTGACTATTTCGGCCTTTTGACAAAGGCGGCGGTCATGAAATTCCAAAATAAATACCGGCGCGAAGTGCTGTACCCTGCTGGTCTCTTTGCGCCTACCGGGTATGTGGGGGTTATGACACGTGCCAAACTTAGCGCACTGACAACTGCGTCCACCGTCTCGCCAGCAACAACAGTCGTTAAAACCACTAAGCCGGCTATATTTTCCGTTTCCCCGGGCAGAGTTCGCTTGGGCGACACGGTTACCGTTACCGGTACAAATTTTACACCGACGGGTAACACCGTGATTCTTGGAGACGGCCCCATTGATACGCGTTTTGAAAATTTGTCTTCACCCGACGGTAAAACAATTACCTTTGTGTACAAGCCGCCAGACATTAAAACTATGTCGGAGGCAGACATACGAGCACTACCGCAAAACTTCGTAGCGCAGATTGAAAATCCGATTAAAGCGGCCGGGGGGACGCTTTCAGAAGCAATTATTCCTTACAAAAACATTCATTCTGAAGCAGAGTTGCGGGCTTCTCTTGAACAAAATCAGCGTTCATTTGATGATATGTACCATTATTTTTGGATTCTCGTGGAAAATTCATACGGGAAGGGAATGTCACAGACGGCACTTTTGTACGGGCTCCAAAAATTTCCCTTTGATAGCGTAGCTGATGCTTCTCCTCCCCCCACATTCTTTTCGCTAATCGGGCAGAAACTCAATCTCTTAGCTCACAAAGTTTTCCCAGCCGCCTCTGCGCAAATGATGGGTGGTGGCATCACTACAGGCATCATCATGGTGTGTACGTGCTCTGCCAGCTTGATGACGTTTCAATTGGACATGTCAGGTGCTGGCACGGGTTTATATGTTTTCTCCCCAGGTTTTATACCGAGCGCCGGAAGCGGTCTAATCGCAGGTTTTTGGATTGGCGGATACACCATAATGGCGGGGCAGTGTTCTATCTATGTGGGTTTGGCCTGTATAACTATCCCTGGCAACACCCCCATGAATCCAGTCGGTTACTCACTGTAAAGAAGTATCTGACATTCAATGGCGCTACCTCTGTCAAGGTTGAACCTTGACAGAGGAGTTCAGTTACAATTACGCGAAGCGGATTTCCCCGCGGCTCTGCCGCGCGATTCCGCTAAGGAAAGTTTGGAAACCGTTGGTTTCCAAGATTATTATGCAGCGAAGCCTCGGGTCATACCTCGGGGCTCTGCCCCGAGGTAATTGATTTTTTACAAAAACCATTCGATATATCGAACGAACCTATGTCAGCCGATTGCCCCTGCTATGAATAAGATTCTATAGCAATCTTATTTATAGCAGGGGTTTTCGCTCAAGGAGAATGGCAGGCACGTGTTACATACCCTTTACGAAGCAAGCCCACGCGCGAGAGCTTTCCACTTGGAAAGCGGCAGTTCCTCCGCCCGTGTATTTTCTGGAATTGAACATTGTTTGAATAGGCCAAGAATAGTGTCTCTCGGAGCGAGCGCAGAAAGATTACTTGAAAGTTTCTTTCGTTTCTGGGCAAAGCCGGCTTTGAGTATCTTGAAGAAGTGCTCTTCGCTGGTGTTTTTAAAGAACGTTTTTGAGATATCTTCAATCGCCACTATCGCAGAATCTACCCGAGGACGCGGAGTAAATAGTTCTGCGGGGACCGTCTCAATGTATTTTGGTTTCCCGTACGCCCGCACCGAGAGTGAGAGCATACTTTCCTTCCCGTCGCGCGCGACAATCCGCTCCGCGACCTCTTTCTGCAACAGGAGCACCATGACCGCGGGGTATGTGTTATGCGAGAGAAAATAGCGCAAAAACTGACCCGTCAGATAGTAGGGGATGTTTGCAATTACTTTGTATCCGCCGGGCTGTAGATTTTCAACAGCCGGATCAAATTGCAATATGTCCCCCGTGAGAAGGGATAGTTTTTTTGACTCAATATGTTGCTTGAATTTAAAATTTAGATATAACACCAGGCGCGGGTCTTTTTCCACAGCGATCACTTGCCGCGCGCATGAAAGAAGCGTTTCGGTCAGGATCCCCTTGCCCGGCCCGGCCTCTACTATGCAATCGTGCGAGTCCACCTTCCCTGTTTCCACCATTACGTCAATAACCCGCTGGGATTGCAGGAAGTTTTGCCCGAGACTCTTTTGGGCTTTAAGTGGCATGCTTTCAGTGTACTTATTTTCCCGTGTGTGGGAAGTGCCAACTATTTTTACCAGTTACCAACTCCTAAAATAGTACCAATACAAAAATCAATTCGTTCGATATATCGAACGAATTGATTTTTGGGTTGTCTGGCGAGTGCAAAGTTCAATGCCGCCGCCTATAGTTCGTCAATAAGGCGCGCAAGATTTTTTCGCCGTGGTCCGAACGGTATGGTTCCTATGTCGATTAAGAATTTCACAAAACCGTTATCTACGTCTGTGTGTTTCAAGCGTCGTCGAGTTTCTTTATACCCACCTCGCTCTACCGCGACTTCAAAACGCAGTACGGTAGATGAACTAACACCAAGCATTTTGCCTATGGCATACGTTGATACCCCTCGCTCTATGAGTACCAGCATACCAATTCTTTTGGCGAACATGAGCCGCTCGGTCGGTGTGTAAAGCTCTTTGAAAATACGCTGTCTGCTATTT
This sequence comes from Candidatus Taylorbacteria bacterium RIFCSPHIGHO2_02_FULL_46_13, assembly GCA_001821015.1. Lineage (GTDB taxonomy): Bacteria > Patescibacteriota > Minisyncoccia > Phycocordibacterales > DSPV01 > 2-02-FULL-46-13. The sequence goes on along the minus strand of MHRQ01000007.1, from coordinate 12,754 downwards.
CCAGAGGTATCCATAAGGAGATTAAAGAGATGTTTCTCGAGCCTCTCCTTGGTTTCCACTGGCACATTTCGTTTTGAGACGTGTGGCATGAGATCTTTTGATGGTAAACTCGTTCGATATATCGAACGAGTTTACCATTCTGAACAACATATGGCAAATGTTCCTTATATAGCGGTGTTGGGTAGTTTGTAGCCAGAAGGGTTAGTCGAATCTAATGGTTTTGAAGGACTTGCCCAGATTTACTTCAGGCTGCCATGACACCTCTTCAATGTCCGAGAGAAATTCTGACGGCAGGTTGACTTGCCGTGCACCAAAAATGGTACGTACTTGTGCGTATGAAAGAAACACCTTGTCTCGTGCGCGTGTGAGCGCGACGTAAAAAAGCCGACGTTCTTCTTCAGCCTCCTCGTTGTCTTGGGCCTCCTCTCGTCGCAGATGAGGAAATAAATCCTGTTCCAGGCCAGTCACAAACACACAATCAAACTCTAGGCCTTTTGACGCGTGTACCGTCATAAGTCGGACTGCATCATGTTCTTCTTTGATCTCATCTTGCTCAGACGCAAGTGCGACATCGGCAAGTAATTTTTCTATGCCTTCTTGCGGTGGCATCGTGTCGTAAAGTGTCGCAACAGTTGCAAGCTCGCGCATGTTTTCCAATCGCTCCAACTCTTCCTCGGTGCCGTGTGCGAGTAGTTTTTCTAGTCCTGTCTGGGTTATCACAAACTTCACCGTCTCTGAGGGTTTTTTTGATAAAGCAACTTCTCTGATTGACGCGAGCAGGTATCGGAACGCGGACACTTTTTGTTTTAAACCCGCGTTGAGCTCTGCTTCTTTCCCCGCGAGCATTTTAAGAAACGTCAGTTTACCAATCCCGCGCGGTGGGACGTTAATGACACGACGAAGATCACCAGAGCTCTGGGGATTGAGTGCGACGCGAATAAATGAGAGGACGTCTTTTACTTCCTTGCGCTCAAAAAATCTCGTCCCCAAAACTTGGTAGGGAATTTGTGCTTTCAGAAAGGCTTGTTCCAGAGCTCTGGACTGGAAATTCGCTCTATAGAGAACCGCGATTTCCTTTGCCTCGGTGCCCTGTTTGAGTAACGCTTTCACTTTTTGTGTTACAAACAAAGCCTCATCCGCTTCGTCATACGCACCATAGATGCCAATGGGTTCTCCCGCAGATTTTTTAGTGAAAAGATTTTTTTCATAACGGATTTTATTTTTTCGTATCACCGCATTTGCCGCCTCAAGAATGGTTTTGCTGGACCGATAGTTTTCTTCCAAAAGCACCACCGTAGTGCCGGGATAATCTTTTTCAAAATGCAGAAGGTTTTTAATGCGCGCGCCTCGCCAGGTGTATATCGTCTGGTCAATATCCCCCACGGCAAAAATCTCTTTGTGAGTCTCTGCCAAGAGTCTCAATAGTTCGTACTGCGCGCGATTCGTATCCTGGTATTCGTCCACATGCAGATATTTCCACTTGTCCTGGTATCGTGCGCGGATGTCGGCGTGTTTTGAAAGCATCCCCACTGTTACCGAAAGCAGGTCGTCAAAATCAAGCGCGTGCGAGCATTTGAGAATCATTTCATAGCGTTCCCAGATTTGTGCGAGGAGGTTTGAGCGGTACGTATCCGATTGTGCCAATAACCCCGACGGTGTCTGCAAATTCCCTTTCTCTCGCGATATAACCGAGAGTATTTGTCCCGGCTCCATTTCTTTGGGGTCTATGCCCACGAGAGACATCGCTTCTTTCACCGCTTGTTTTGAATCTGCGCGGTCATAGATAGAGAAGTGGCGCGAAAGCCCAAGACGTTCTGCGTGTTCACGAATCAGGAAGGCAGAAAGGGCGTGGAAGGTGCTCACAAAAGGGTTTTCCATCTCGCTGATTGGCCGGTGC
>MHRQ01000007.1:0-10819 GCA_001821015.1 Candidatus Taylorbacteria bacterium RIFCSPHIGHO2_02_FULL_46_13 | reverse complement strand
GCCAGCACCAATACGGGGCCTCGGGCATTCACTGCTTTTTGTTGTGCCTCGTTTAGTGCATTCATACGCCGTTCATTTGGGTTTTTGGGTTTTTTCTAAGAATTTTTTCCAGATTCTTTGGTCTTTGACTATAACACAGTCAGAAATCGTGAGTTTTTTCTGAAATTTGACATTACATCTTATATCCACAGGGGTGCATATCTTTCGTTGACTTTTGACCCCTCTAAAATGTATATTGAATGGATAGTCTGCAACGAATGAATTGTGGCATGGCTCAACAAGGCCATTTTACCGAATTCCCCGTGTTTATCCGCTAACTATAGGCTTATTTTAGATTTTAAACGTGACCCAGCAGTCCAACAAATAAGAAAGCGAGGACTGAAGGTGAAAAAATCCTTATTTAAAGCCGTTTTGGTTCGGCAGTATGTTTTTCCTGTGTTTTTTCTAGCCCTCCCGGTGCTTGCATATGGGGCTTGGTATTCTTTTATTTCAGATTTCCTTTGGAATACCGTGAGTGCAGAATCACAAACCCTAGTTAATTCACAAACGATGCCACTTCTCCAATCGGTGGCAAACCCAGAAGGCCTCACGTTAGCTCGGGGCGGCGGGGATATTGCAATCGTCAATGATTCAGCCCTACTCCCTGAAACAGGTCCCAGTGGAAGTATGGTAGATGTAGCTGACGCGGCTTCGCGTCTTGGTCACATCAGTGTCTATGTTGTCCATAAAGGAGATACGCTTTCACAGATCGCGAAGATGTTCGGAGTGACAACTAACACGATTGCATGGGGAAACGATATTAGGGGGGGTTTGATCCACGAAGGTCAAACCCTTGTTATTTTACCGGTCTCTGGTGTCCAACATACGGTTAAAAAAGGTGATACGTTAGCTAGCATCGCGAAACTCTACGAGGCGGATGCGGAGGAAATAGCGCAGTACAATGATCTCTCTGACGGCGAGACCTTGACCGTTGGCGCGGTTGTCATAGTGCCGGATGGAGAAATCGCTGCAGCCCCTGTCACCGTTTCCACTTCTCGTTTGCGTGGCGCAAGCGGTCCTGAATATAGCGGCTACTATATGCGTCCCATTGTCGGCGGCAGAAAGACGCAAGGACTGCATGGATACAACGGCGTAGATCTTGCCGCTTACCGGGGTGCCCCCATCTTTGCTTCCGCTTCAGGATTAGTCATCATTGCGCGCAGTGGGGGATGGAATGGTGGATACGGCAATTACGTTGTGATCAGCCACAACAACGGCACACAGACGCTCTACGCGCACTTAAGCAGTCTCACGGTCTCAGCCGGAGTGCAAGTGGCACAAGGAGAAGTGATTGGTTACGAAGGCTCAACAGGCAAAGCGACTGGCCCACACCTCCATTTTGAAATCCGCGGCGCCAAGAATCCGTTTTAAGAAAGCTTTTAGCTTAGGGCTTGGGGGCTTAGAGCTTCCGGAAATAATCAATTAACATCTGTTAGGTATCGTAACAGATTACATTTAGTGAGTAGGGTTGCTTTAAGTTTCGCAATGTCCTATAGTAAAGTCGTGATACACACGCATTCATTTTGGAGTTTCTTTACGAATTCGGAAATCCGAAGGTGAATTAGCGTTGTAGAAATTCTAGAAACAAACGCGCTATCCCCTTCAGGTGGCGATTTTTGTTTTTTTGGAAAAGAGCACATTGACAACACAATACAAAAGGAGAAGGCGTATGAATAACGTTACGTTTCTAGGACCGGTCGGAGCAACATTCTCGCATGATGCGTATGACATGCTTGCCGAAATATATGATGCGCCACAAGTAATAGCTGATGGCGCACATACAAATTGTATTCCTGCATCTGTAAACACAGAGATACTCAAACTTATCGCACAGCACGGCGGTTATGGGGCAGTTGCTATGGAGACGAAGGCTGAAGCAAGGGTAACTGAAACTTTGGAATCTTTCGTTAAGCTTTTGCAGACATATAGCAATGGGACGTTTTGTCCGTTCCATGTCAGCGGTGCAATCAAGATGAAGCTGCATTTCTGTCTTATGGTGCGACAAGATGTCTCGCGTGAATCAATCAAAGGCATCATTGCACATCCAAAAGCTCTCGGTGCATGTAAAGAACACATTGCTTCTATGAAGTTCATAACGATAAACACTTCAAGCAACGGCGAAGCTGCACGGCTTGTTGCAGAAGATGACAGGTACGCGTCTTACGCTGCGCTTGGGCCGAAATCTGCATCGCTCAAATATGGTTTGCACGTGCTGGACGAAACGTTTGAGGATAGCGAAGCGATAACCACGTTCTTTCTTATCACTCCGACAACTCACAAAGTTGTAACAGGAAAAAGAAACCGAGCGCTTATCGTATTCAAGACCGTACACAAGCCAGCAGCGTTAGTCAGGGCACTGGAGCCATTCAAGAAATTGAATCTCATTCAAATCCACTCGGCGCATGCGGGTAATCACACGTATCACTTTGTCATTGAAATAGATGTGGCAGAACGCCAGCTTGCTGTATTTAAGAGAGCAATGCGCAGATTCAAGAGACGGATATTGTGGTGGAGACGGGTTGAGCAGCATATAGCCTTCGGGCCTTTTGAAGTTCTTTCGAGGTAGTTTCAAACCCCTATCATGTTTACATGGTTGGGGTTTTCTTTGTGTGAATCTAAGTCACACCTCCACAATAAGAATGTTATAGCATTCTTATTGTGGAGGGTGGTTTCTGTGTTTATGTATAGAAAAAAACTGCACGAGCAATCATGCGGTTTTTGAAATCTCATAAAATTGTCAACTACTCAATTGTTTTGGCCGATAGGAAAGCGCTTCCAAAATATTTTTTTCGGTGATTTTTTCGTTGCCTTCAAGGTCGGCAATGGTGCGGGCGAGTTTGATGACACGATGGTACGCTCGGCCGGAGAGGCCGAGCTTTGTTGCGGACTGATTTAACAGATTACGTACCGGTTCGCTCAAGCCCGCGTGCGTGTCTATATCACGCGCGCTAAGCTCGCTGTTGGTTTGGTACGGAAGTTTTGCGGACGCGAATCTTGCGCGCTGTATTTTTCGTGCCGCAAGGATTCGCTCGCGCACTTTTTCGCTTCCTTCTGTGCGCGGAGTCTTGTCGGAGAGCGTTTTATATTCAATCGTTCCGACTTCCACCCACATGTCTATTCTATCCACAATAGGGCCGGATACTTTTCGCCGATACCGCAGCAAATTTGACGGTGAACAAATACATTCCTTGCGCGTTCCGTAGTTTCCGCACGGGCAGGGATTCATCGCGGCAATGAGAATGAAATGCGCGGGGTATGCGGCTGTGCCTTTGACACGCGTGATACTGATGGAACGATCTTCAAGCGGCTGGCGAAGCGCTTCAATGACACGGTGCTCAAACTCCGGGAATTCATCCAGAAAAAGTACGCCACGATGTGCGAGCGTGATTTCTCCAGGCCTGGGGAAAGTCCCCCCTCCAACAATAGAGATGTGTGAAGCCGTGTGATGAGGAGAACGAAATGGCGGCACGGTGACCAGTTCCCCTTTGAGTGTTCCTGCGATTGAATGGATGGAGGTTACCTCAAGCATCTGTTCAAACGAAAGCGGCGGCAGGAGCGCCGCGAATGCGCGTGCGAGCATGGTTTTCCCTGTGCCGGGCGGTCCGTACATCGCGATGTTGTGCGCGCCGGCCGCTGCAATTTCAAGCCCGCGCTTTGCGCTCTCCTGGCCTTTAATATCGGAAAGGTCGTTGCTACTGAAAGACACACCAAGAGAGACTTTTGTTTTAGGTTGTGCGAGAAGTTTTTTTGGCTTCTCTGATTTTTCATTGAGATGTGCTACCACGGCGCTTAACGTATCCACCGCGTACACGGCGATGCCATCTATCAGCGCCGCTTCGCGCGCATTTTCTTTTGGCACATAGACTTCTTTAAAACCCGCACGGGCTGCTGCACGTACTAAAGGCAGAGTGCCGGTGATGGCTCGTGTGTGTCCGTCCAGCGCGAGTTCTCCGAGGAATAATTTTCCGAGAGGATTGAAGCGAATATCCCCTGCCGCGAGCAAATATCCCAGCGCGATCGCCAGATCAAAATTTGAACCTTCTTTTTTTATATCGGCGGGAGCAAGCGAGATAATCACCTTCTCATTTTTCTTTTTTGGCGATTTGAAACCGGAGTTTTTTATCGCCGAAGAGACTCGGTCGCGGGCTTCCTCCACTGCCTTGTCGGGTAGGCCCACAATGGAAAAAGCGTGCAGGCCTCCGGAGAGATCCACTTCAACATCTATGATGCACGCATCCAACAGGGTTGTCTGTGCGCTTTGCACTTTCGCGAATGACATAGCGTATCTAGCTTATACCAGAGTTGGGGAAATGTAAGTTTTACATTTCCTGCTTCGTGTTTTCTGTTACATGTGTGTTTGGCATGTAGTCGCGGCGGGATTTGCCAGAAGTCGAGCGGGTTCTATGACGTTTTTGCAGACGTGACATATTCCGTAGCCATTGTTTTTCATTTGCTGGAGAGCCGCTTTGATTTCGTTGTACCGTGTCTCCAATTGCTTGAGGATAGCCGTGTTCCCTTCGTACGATTCAATGCCGTCCGCTACTTCGTTGGGGTCCGCTGTGACGATATCCAAGCGGTCCGGCATGGCTTCCCAGTCTTTTGGGTTGCTTGGATTAATTCTACCAACCGAGCGCAATTCTTTTTCAACCTCCTTAAGTTCAGCCTCCAATTTTTCTCGCAGTGTATTTTGTAATTTTTTGTCCATATAAATTTAATGCAACCAAAAAAGTTCTCAAGCGGTTGTTATGTTCACCATGATAACAGAAGTAGGTATTGGCAACAATGTTGCTATTTGACCAGGTTAGCTCGTTTCAGCTTATCTATAATCTGATTGAACGTTTTAGCATTGGACGTGATGACAATGGTTGATTCGTTGGGGAATGAATAGAGGAAAATAATATCTCCCTGGGTGTTTTTTACCACGCGAGTATCAATGTTTTTAATAACCATATCGTGGAACAATTGCTTGTTCGGATCGGTACCAAAGTACACGCTACTAGACGTTGAAAGGCCCGGGAGCAAACCACCTCCCGTTACAAAAATACTGCCAGCCTCTCGGTAGAGGTCAGCCTCCCCAGAAAGCATCCCATCATAGGCACGTTCATAAGAGTTGGTGTGGAGTATTATAAAGGGCTGATTCCCGTCAAAACCAACGAGACCAAATACGTATGATGGGTCGAGGGTTCGAATAAGCATGGCCGGTATGCTTGGCGTAATCTTTTCCAGGAATGTCTTTGTGTCTAGGGCTCGGATATTTCCCGCGCCGTCTTTCTCGGTCAAGATAATTACTTCAATTGCATTCAGCCGCACACTGGCACCGTCGCGCTCCTTTTTGATTGCTTCCACCACCTGTTTTGGAGTGAGGTTGGTTATGTCTATTACTTTTTGCGTATCTATACTGATAATCGCCTGCCCCGTAGAGGTTACCGGAGTTTCGGGGGGCGCTGATGGCTTGAAGAACAGATAGGCGACAAAAACCAGTGCTCCGGAGATCAACAGGATTCCGGTCGTAAGCAGAAGCATATTTTTTAAGCCTGGATAACGCGGTGGCTCTTGCGGGATGACGGTCTGTATGTGTTCTTCTTTAGGTTTTGCTTGTTCAGCAATCACGATTTGTGCCGCACTCGTATTCTGCGTTTTCAGTATTTCTGCCACATCACTTTCAAAGGTGCGCAAGGCTTTTACCTGCTCTGGTTGACCCTGGTCTTTTGAATTAGGAGGCGTTTCTGCCATAGGCTATATAATAGCGCATTTACGCGCCCGTCAGAAAGTCTGACTTGTATCGTATTGAGAATCTTTAATAGCGCTTGTGATGTGGAGGCCGAGGCGAGCGACGATCGCCCCCGCCCTCGCTGTCAGTCGCTCCGGCTGGTCGTTTGAAGAAGGTCGGGTTTGCAGCCTTGATAGAAAGATTAAGTCTTCCCTTTTCATCCACTTCGCGAACCATCACGGGCACGATGTCACCTTCTTTAACCAGATCAGTTACTTTATTTACCCGCCATGGTGCAAGTTCAGAAATGTGAACGAGCCCTTCTGCGTTGTAGCCGATTTTTACAAATGCGCCGAAGTCCATCAGTCGCGTTACTTCTCCGTCAAAACGTTCACCAGGTAGGTATTCTCGTGTCATCCCCGCAATGATCTCAAGTGCCGCTTCTGCCGCGCCATTTTTACCGGTCACGAATACCATCCCATCGTCTTCAATATCAATTTCGGCGCCGGTCTTTTCCATAATGCCGTTTATCGTCTTGCCTCCGCCACCGATAACCAGTCCGATCTGATCAACTTTTATTTTAATAGAAAGAATTTTTGGCGCGTTAGGGCTGATATCCGGTCGTGGTGCCGCAAGTTCTTTTTCCATCACCTCAAGGATTCGCAATCGCGCGGATTTTGCTTTTTCCAGTGCCTCGGTGAGGATGTGAACGCTTACTCCCGCGATTTTTACATCCATCTGCACAGCCGTGACGCCGACACTGGTACCCGCGACTTTAAAATCCATGTCTCCATGATGATCTTCAGGTCCTTGGATATCCGTAAGCACTTTGTATTTTTTGGGCGACTCAATCATCAGTCCCGATGCGATGCCGGCGACAGCTCTGGTGATAGGAACGCCTGCGTCCATAAGCGCGAGGGCGCTGCCGCAGACGCTTGCCATAGAGGTAGAACCATTTGAGGCGAACGCTTCAGAAACAATACGTATGGTGTACGGGAACGTTTCTTTAGGGGGTAGTACTGCCGTCAGTGCTTTTTCCGCGAGCGCGCCGTGGCCAATCATGCGTCGGTTCATACCGCCCATTCGGCCGGTCTCGCCGACCGAAAACGGCGGGAAATTGTAGTGATGCATGAAGCGTTTCTTTCCTTGCACTTCCATGCCGTCAACCACCATTGATTCGCCGGGGCCGCCCAAGGTAAGCGCGGAAAAAACGTGCGTACCCCCACGATAAAAGATTCCAGAGCCGTGAATTATAGGTGAGACCCCGCCCGCTTGGGCGTACAGAGGTCGTAGTTCATCCAGCCCGCGTCCGTCGGCTCGGCGCCCGTTCTCTATTGCCTCTGTGTGTACGAGATTATTGAGCTCTTCCTCAAAATATGTGTCTGCGAATGTTTTATCCATGTCAGGATATTTTTCTGCAAACTTGTTCATCCATTCGTCTTTGATGATTGAGATGGCATGCTTGCCGGGACCTTTGAATATCGCGTCAAAAAACTTTGGCGTTATCATTTCCGCAAAAAGCTCCTTGACCTCTTTTGGTGTTTCGGGGAATTCCATTTTCTTCTTCGCATTTCCTATTTCTTTTACAATCTGTGCTTGGAATTTTTGCAGTTTTTCTATGATGGTAAGCCCCTCTTCCAACCCCGATACAAGGACGCTTTCAGAAACCTCTTTGCTACCCACCTCAATCATGTTTACGAGTCCATCTGTGCCGCACATCAGCAAATCCAAATCTGCATCTTCTGCGTTTCGGTCCGTGTAGGAAGGATTAATAATGAAATTGTTGTCCCCTTTCCTTTTTCCAAGTCTCACCGCTGACACCGGTCCATTCCATGGGATTTCTGAGGTGGCGAGCGCGAGCGAGCTGGCAATGACCCCGAGCATATCCGGGTCGTCTTCGGCGATGGAGAGTACCGTGACGACTACCTGCACCTCATTTCTCATACGGTTATCAAAGAGCGGTCGGATCGTGCGGTCCACAATGCGTCCTGAAAGCACGGCCTCCTCCGTCGGCCGTCCTTCACGGCGAATAAACCGCGAACCTAGAATTTTTCCAGCTGCGTAAAAACGTTCTTCATAGTCAACTGTCAGTGGGAACCAATCGCCGTCACGCTCGGCATGAGACATCACCGCAGTCGCAAGGACTGTGGTGTTGCCGTATTTAACAATACACGATCCCGTTGCCTGTTCAGCAAGGTCCGTAAATTGAGCGATCAGGGTTTTGCCCCCGATCTCTACCGAGAATTCTTTCTTAGTCATATGGGTTTTTCACCCCCGAATTTTAGGTTTCAATTTGCGTGGGCGAATTGAAAGCTATCTATCCGAGGGCGACGATTATCTATTAACTTTTAACCGCAGTTAGTGTAGCACGACACTCCCGTATTTGACAAATTTGAATCTCTATGTAAAATTGTTCCAGCTTTTGATCCCTCTGCAATCAAGCAGACAAAGGCAAGTTCTTTCAGATACAGGTATGGGGCGATTGGAGGATAGCGGTGAAAAACTAGCTGAGTTTGTGAAAACAAACAAACCTAAAATGCCGGTGGTCATTGTAGTTGAGCTGGCATTTGGTCCGGTGATGTTTGAGGCCCAGAGGATTGGAGTTAAATTACTCGACAGGCCATTGTTCCGTATGCATCCAGAAAAGTATCTGCCGCTTCTTGAAGCTCTGGCTAGTGGACAAGAAAATTTCAACGTCGTGGTTGTTTAGGTTATAAGACCTTATTGCCTAAACAAAAAGCGGCACCGATTTCTCGGCGCCGCTTTTTTCTATACTTCAAAACTTCAACTATCAAACTGTATTTGTTACGATATATCATAACAAAGAAACAAATGATATCTGAAAGCTCTAAGCCTCAAGCCCTAAGCCAAAAGCTTTGAATTATTTCCTCCCCCCGAGCAAATACTTTCTCGGATTTTCATCCAAGTCGGTAAAGTGGTCGGTTGCTTCAATAAGTTTTGCAGACGTAGATTTTCCAAACGCCACTACTTCCACCTGGCATCCTTGGTTCTCGCGCAAATATTCTATAAGCGGTACGAAATCTCCGTCTCCGGATACGATGATGATAGCGTCTAGCTTAGGCGCGAGTTTAATCGCGTCCACCGCAAGCCCGACATCCCAGTCGGCCTTTTTTGATCCGCCGGCGAAAATTTGTAAGTCTTTTGTTTTGGTTTCAATCCCTACTTTTTCAAGCGCTTCAAAAAAGCTTTTCTCTTCTCCGCTTTCGGTAGAGATTACATACGCGACGGCGCGAATAAGGTGTCTTCCTTCCAAGGCATCTTTAACCACTTGCCCGAAATTCACGCGTGCGTGATACAGGTTCTTTGCGCTGTGATAGAGATTCTGCGTATCTATAAAAATCCCAACCCGTTGTTCTTTGTGTTTTATGACTGACATATATAAAAATAGCTTAGTGCTAAATGCTTAGAGCTTAGAGTAGCATAGCACTTTTTGCTTCACGTTTCTCGTGAAGCTTTAAGCTCTAAGCCCAAAGCGTTAAGCTTTCTTTTTAAGTTCCAACTTGCGAAGCAGCGCACCGTATCGTTTTGGGTTCTTTTTCTTCAAATAGCGCAAATGTTTCTGACGGTTTGCCACCATGGCGAGCAATCCACGTCTGGAATGTTTATCTTTGAGGTGTTTTTTGAGATGTCCCGCGAGCTCTTCAATACGCCGCGTCAAAATAGACACTTGTACTTCAGGAGATCCGGTATCTTTTTCATGAGTCCCCGCTTCTTTTATAACTCTCTGTTTCTTTGTCTTTGTAAGCATGATACAGGCAGAATAGCACGAAAGACTATATTTTGCAAGTCTTTAAAAACTAGGAGGACCGCGGCTGTAGAAGCCGATGCCCTCCCTTTCGCTCCTGTACCGCCCTAAGTGGGCTGAACCTTATATAAAGGTTTTAATTCCGGTGACTAAATTCACAGGGGCTTGTTTGATATACTAACCTATATAAGATTTTTGTCAAATGTTTAGATGGTTTTAATGTCATGTATGGTAAAATATTGTGCGACGTAGCAAATCAAATGGCAAGCGAAATGGACAAAATAAAACAGGAATTCCTAGAATATGTAGAAATTGAAAAAGGCCGCAGTTTAAAAACTGTTGAGAACTACGATCGTTATTTATCGCGTTTTTTTGAGTATTCTAGAATCAAAAACCCCAAAGCAATCACTGAAGAAGCCATACGCTCCTTCCGACTGTGGCTCAACCGACAACCCGCCCCCTCAGGCACGCTTAAAAAGAAGACACAAAACTATTATTTAATAGCTCTGCGTGTCTTTCTGAAATTTCTGATGCGTCGCGGCATCACTTCCTTGCCCCCGGATCGCATAGAACTTGCGAAAGTCCCCGAACGCTCCTTGGACCTTATTTCTAGCGATGAACTAGAACGACTTCTTAAGGCTCCATGGGGAGATACGGTCAGAATCCTCCGCGATAGAGCCATATTAGAGCTTTTTTTCTCTACAGGCCTTCGTGTTTCAGAGCTTTGTTCCCTCTCGCGCGAGATTGATTTTGAACGCGATGAGTTTTCAGTGCGCGGCAAAGGTGAAAAAGTGCGCGTGGTATTTTTGTCCCATACCGCGCGAGATGCAGTCAAAAAGTATCTGGCTAAACGCACTGATATGGATGATGCTTTGTTTGTTCAGCTAGGTAAAAGCCCACAAAAGCTCGCCGAGGGTAAGGACAAAACCCTCCGCCTCACTCCCCGCTCTGTAGAAAGGCTCATCAAATACTATGCAATAAAGGCGGGTATCTCAAAAAAAGTAACCCCTCATGTCATTCGTCATAGTTTTGCCACTGATTTACTCTCAAATGGGGCCGATTTACGGAGTGTTCAGGCGCTTTTGGGGCATGCGAATATTGTAACTACGCAGATTTATACGCATGTTACCGACAAACACCTCGGCGAAGTGCATAAAGCCTTTCACAGTAGAAGGCGCGGAAGGGGTTGACAATTTAACTGGATTGTCCTATAATATTGACTAGTTTTGCTACCTACCCGGAGCCCCCAATCCGAACACTCAATTAACCAATAATTTTTTTGTAATCATACCACGGACAAGTGG
>MHRQ01000006.1:21311-26523 GCA_001821015.1 Candidatus Taylorbacteria bacterium RIFCSPHIGHO2_02_FULL_46_13 | reverse complement strand
TCAAATGGGTAAATTCAGTCATAGATTTATTCTACAAGTGTTCGGATTCAAAGGTAAATTTCCACCCAAAAGAAAGGTTGCGAATGAAACGAACTTTATTGAGTTTTGCCTTCTATCTGTTTATGTTAGCTGGCGGAATGATAATGGTGCTTGCCTCACCAAAAGATCAAACTGATGGGTTCTGGGTAGCATGCTCCATCTTTGTATCTTTATTAGGCTTCATCATCTTCTGTGTAAGCCTGCGAGGGTTTACCTACACGGCCATCCTCAACGGAGATCTTGAGGAGTATTTCCACTTACGCTAAAACTCAACCGCCGCTTGCTTGCGCAAACGGCGGGTTTTCTTTTTCTGAAAGCTCTAAGCGTTAAGCCTTACAGGCTCAGTACACCTTTTGGTTTTTTCATTCGGCTAGGCCTCTGAAAAACCTCAAAAGGTCTTTCGGTGCTCCAAGCTTTCGCACCTCAACTCCAAGCCCTAAGCTTTTCTTAGTTTGTGTGATGATGACTAGCGATATTCTCCCTGACTTTCTCTATCGTCCGAGCGGCCGCCTCCTGCCCACCCAGACCGAACGAAAGGCCGAGAGCAAGAGACACCGCGACAATGATACCGGTAAAGAGCGTCTGCACGAATGCCGTGGCAATGTCTAATTGAGAGAGTGCGGCTAACACTGCAACAGCCCAAATCGCCCACCGGGTGACATGGCCGGCAAAGCTTGCCGATTTGATTTCAGCCGCCCGTGCAGCTCCAACCACAACTTTCTCCAAAACTTCCGCAATGACTGCAGCGACCAAGAGAATCAAGACCGCCACGATAATCCTCGGAAGATAGACCAGCACAACTCCCTGCAGAAAGAGATTCACCTGTGTCAATCCGACAACTTCAAGTGAAGCCACCAGAAATACGACAATGATGAACCACTTTACCAAGCCTCCGAGGAATTTCCCTGTATCAAGGTTAAATCCTGCCTTGCTCACCAACTTGTCTACCTGCGCACCCCGAAGAATATTGTCAATTTTAACTGCTTTAACAATCTGAGAGATAACTTTGTCCACGATTCCCCCGAACACCCACCCCACAATGAAAATAATCACTGCAACGATGATCTTCGGTAGAAACGCAGCCGTTCCTAGCCAAATATCTCTAAGCGACTCCTGAAAGATATCACTCCACATATTTATCATTTTTATAATCCCCTATCATCCGCCCAGCCTACTAGCAGGCTTACACGGAGGAAAGAAGAGCCTTTAAACGAATAAAAAAGAAAACGACCTTTAATACAGGGCTAAACCATATAGTAAGCCTACCTCTATGATAGCACCCTATAACGGCACAAAAAAGCACCCGCGTGGATAACTAAAGCTTGTTTTATCCAGCACCGCTTTCGCAAGAGTGGTACTGGATTTAGGCTTCTACTCCCAGCTTGTTGAGAATCGTTTCGTGTGGATAATCAAAAATATCACGTATCAGTTTATCCCCAACGCTCATCCGGTATTGAAAATCATGAGTGTCTAAAATGGAATAGTGCAGTTCACGTCCGATTTCGGACTCCATAGATCGCATCATACGCTCCAGGGAACCTTTTTTAAGCTTCTCTCCAACGACCAACAGATCAACACGACTATCCCAATTCTGGATAAAAATGCCTGCGAGCACAACAAGCTTCAAATTCCCTCCACGGCCAAGACGTTTAACGATATCGTTGCTTTTGAGGAGCACCGAATCCACCAACATAGTACGCAGTTGCGAAAGATAGATAAACGAATTGTTAAGTGTCCAACCGCTTTCACGCACTCGAGACTTCTTTCCCGCTCTCGTCTTCCCTTCTCTGGTGTAGTGTTTGCGTTTGATAAGACCGATTTTCTCAAATGCTTTAAGCTCGCGCTCCACCTGACCTTTACCTCCTCTACACACTGCCATCACCGACTTGGCACTATATATCTTGTCTGGGTTCAAGAGAAAGAGCCGCATGATCTTGGTGTGTATGCGCCCGCCGAATATTTTGCTCAAGGTCTCCATGTTATTACTAAAGACTTAATTTTCTGCAGTATATACTCTATTTTCTTAAATCGTATATTGACACCTCAATTTCTTGAAGGTGTGTACACAAAGAGGATTCAGAGACATGCTTGACAAAATGACAACGCATAGTAAAATAAAAATCGAAAAGGAGGCCTTATGCCTATTACTCTCATTACACTTAGTATCTTCCCCCTACTGGCTGTAGGCGCATGGATACTGGATATCAGATTCGGGCAATGCAGTCATTGCAAAGCCCTGGCGATAAAACATCGCTATACCACTGAAAACACACAAGGAAGGGGAGGCGTCCTCATCGTGGAAACAGAACGGTGCCTGGTACCGTTCAGGCACCAGAAAGTACCCGACCATACAGTTGAATAAGGTACCTATCCCAGCAGTCAGCGAACTGCTGGGGTGTTTTTTATTTAACGACACATAACAAAACGGCCCTATAGGGCCGTTTTGTATCTCGTGAAAATAGCTGAAGCTATTTTAACTCCGCCCAAGTGTAGAATTGAAGTCCTACTTCAATTCTACCTTGCCCCCCGCGGCTTCAATTTTTTTCTTTAGATCTTCCGCGTCTGCTTTCTTCATATCCTCCTTGAGAACTTTGGGAGCTCCGTCAACAATGTCCTTTGCTTCCTTAAGTCCAAGACCCAGCGCCTCTTTGATGACTTTAATGACCGCGATTTTCTGCGCACCACCTTCCTTAAGCTCCACGGTAAAAGACGATTTCTCTTCCCCGGCACTGGCGCCTGCGGCGCCCGGCGCTGAAACTGCGACAGCGGCAGCGGAGACACCGAACTTTTTCTCCAAAAGTTTCACCAATTCGCTTAAATCCATCACCGACATTTGCTCAACACCATCAACAATCGCTTTGAACTTCGCCGGAACCTCTACCGCATCTCCTACTGATTTATTTTCTTCCATGTGTTTACTTTAATGAGTAATTAACCTGTCTTACGAGACGCAATTGCATTAAGTGCAATCACGAAGCACTGGATCGGTGAGTTGATAAGATTAACAAACTGACCATACAGTACTTCGCGAGACGGAATTGAAGCAATCGCACTCATTTTTTCTTTATCCACCAGAACCCCTTCAAAGATACCTCCGAGAATAGAAAGTTTTGAATCAAACTTCTTCCCAGCCGCAAAGACTTCCCGTGCCGGCGCGATCAGATCAGGTCCATACGCAAGAGCAACTTGCCCCGGTAACGCTGTCGTAGCCCCAAAAGAATTGTCTGCAAGAGACTTCGCTAGAAGTGTTTTCTTCACTACCAAGAATTTCACCCCTGATGCACGCATCGCCTTGCGCGTCTGCGTCGCTTCAGAGACGGTCAGCTTGTTGAACCCGGCAAACACAACCGTCTTTGCCTTTTTCAACACACCCGATAGCTCATCTAGAGCTTGCTGTTTTTGTGTTTTGTTTTTTGCCATTTTTTAAAAGAAATAGCCTCCAATAATGAAGGCCCAAAGGTTACGCCCCGCATCATTAAAGCGGAGACCGACCCTCTGCAGGGCTTATTGAGAAAGCTTGGCGCTTAGAACTTAAGGCTTTTAGCTTTAAGAAGAAATTCCCTCTCTAAAGCTCCAAGCGCTAAGCCCTCAGCTTCAAGCTCTCTGTGGCCTGCGTTCTTTGGGTTTACCCGAGTAATTTTTTGCTCTTGGCTTTGCCGTACGCCTTCTTAGGCGTACGAGAGCAACAAATTTAGCGGGTAAATCAAAGGGTAGCAACTTGGAAAAGAAAAGTCAAATGCACAGGGAAGACCCGAGCACTCTGGTCAACAGGTTATCCACACTTGACATAGATCGGCACTATTAGGCGTGATAAAATGTTCCCATTGTGTGTAGCGGAAAGGTCGCCCCTGCTTCACAAAAAAATTAGTTTAGATTATTGATTCAGTTAATTATTATTCTATGAAATTCAAGGATAGAAAGTTTTATACTTCCCTGTTGCCAGTAGTTGCATCAGGGTTGATAGTCGCCGCGACAGTGTTCGCGTCAACGACGATAAGTACAAGTATAAGCACCGACGGCAACCTAACCGTCACCGGTGTCGGTACATTCAATGGCCAGTTGCAGGCTTCTTCAACCGCGCTGTTTGGCGCAGGAGTTACAGCCTATAGTACTGTTTTGGTGCCCTCCTTAACTGTTGGCGCTACGGCGGCTAGCAACAGTCTTGATGGAACAATTCTATTTGCTTCACGAGCAACCGATCCGACCGGCGTAACACAGGGAACTGTGTATTACAATTCCACGAGTAAGGTGCTCAAGCTCTTCGACGGCACGAACTGGTTTACCACCGGTACGACAACGAGCGGTATCAGCCTAAGCGGCGCACGCCTTCAGCT
The DNA here is from genome assembly GCA_001821015.1 of Candidatus Taylorbacteria bacterium RIFCSPHIGHO2_02_FULL_46_13. Taxonomy (GTDB): domain Bacteria; phylum Patescibacteriota; class Minisyncoccia; order Phycocordibacterales; family DSPV01; genus 2-02-FULL-46-13. The sequence continues at coordinate 22,150 of MHRQ01000006.1, read as the reverse complement.
TGCCGATTTGACGACTCAATACCTCACGATTGGCACGACGACTCAGCAGGCGTCAGGTCAGGCGGTGGTAACACTTGAAGCGACAACCACCACTTCCATTCCTCTCGTATTGGTTGGGTACAATAGTCAAACAAGCAACTTATTCAGCATTCGTAATGCCAGTAGCGCGAATCTTCTCTACGTAAACACTTCTGGATTTTTCGCCACGGGCACGCTTCAAGTAACAGGCGCGGTTACCACGTATGGCGCTACAACCCTGGGTGATGCGGCGGGTGATACGATTACATTAACCGGCAACACCTCTGCCCTGGGCACGCTGAACGTTACAGGTCTTACCACATTGGCTATTGCTTCTTCCACCGGTTCTGTATCTCTCAATGGCACCACCGCCAACTTTATGGTGAACGGCATGGCAACCACTACCGCATCAAGTGGAAACATTTTCAGTCAAGGAACGTTAGGACTTGGCACTACGACAAGTTCGGGTAAGGAAGTTACGGTATCAAGTTCTGCTACCACAACGCTCTATCTCGATTCAACCTCTACTGGCACGAGCGGTAATGGTGGCTGTATTCAATTGATGACTTCCAACAGAAACGATACGGCTGGTAAAATGTACAGACTGTACGCAACCACCACAGGTTTTGCCATTTTTGAAGCTGGCACCTGCGAGTAAAGCCTTTATCAGCTTAAGGCTTTATACATGAAAAAATATTTATTCGTTATAGCGATTCTGGCCGCAACACCGCTGGTGGGTTTTGCGGCCTACAATGACGTTTCGCTTGATTCGTCTACGATACTCAGCGTCGGCGGAGCAAGCCTAACGGTCGTCGGAAACC
>MHRQ01000006.1:11325-21279 GCA_001821015.1 Candidatus Taylorbacteria bacterium RIFCSPHIGHO2_02_FULL_46_13 | reverse complement strand
CACGGACCTGCACGGCAAGCCTCTCGTCTATCCAAATATCTTCCGCAGATGATACCTCAATCACGGTCACCGTGACTCCAAACACCAGCACGACCTGTAGCGTAAGCACGGGCGGAGGTGGAGGTGGATCTCCCGGTAGCGTCGGTGGTGGAGGTGGAGGTGGTGGAGGTGGTTCATACACATACATCCCTCCTACAGTGCCTGCTGATGTGACCACGCCCCCAGCAGTAGCCCAAACGCCAAATACATCGGGTCTCTCGCAATCGCAAATTGACGCAATTATTTCTCTTTTGCAATCATTTAGCGCAGAGCAGAGTGTCATTGACAAAGTGCGGGCATCTCTTTCGGGGAATGTTCCTTCTTCCGTACCAATGGGCACATTGGTCTCCGCCTTCACGAGGGGCCTATCGCAAGGGAAAACTGGTGAGGATGTGAAAAGCCTCCAGAAAGCACTCAACGCAAATGCTGACACCCGTATTGCATCAAGCGGTGTCGGTTCTCCGGGACACGAAACCATGTATTTCGGTGCAGCAACAAAAGCGGCGGTCCAAAAGTTCCAACTCAAGTATGGAATCGCACAGGAAGGCGACTCCGGTTTTGGTGTAGTCGGTCCGAAGACAAGAGCGAAGCTCAACGAACTCTTTGGGACGTAGTACTAAAACGGTATCGTAATCCGCGAGATTGAAAACCCCTCCGCCTTAGGCGGAGGGGTTTTTGCATATGCATAGGTATCGCTATCTGATAATCACTGGACCGGTAACCTTGCAGGAAATTTGGGTTGTGCTCACACGGTATCTTTCACTTTGAAAATCCATCAGGGCTTGCGGTCGGTACAGGCCCGCCTCTCCCCCCCGCCTCTAAGTATCCGAGGGCGAATAAGATAACGAACACGACAAAAACTATCGCCAAAAATTGAAGAGACATCTTGAAAAATGTTCCATCAAACAGCTTAAGAAAATGTCTCCATTTTGCGTTCATAGAAGAAATTAATGTTCAGCAGTAACAGTATTTCTCACGACTATCAACCCTCAACGATAAAATCTCTTTCGCAATTCAGATTCCGGAATATATCGAGCGGCTTGGTGAAAAATTGCCTTGAGCGTTCCTTTAGCGATTGGCTTGTGATTGGGAATAATAAGTATCTCCTTAATTCCATTCAACATCCTTCTCAATTTAATATGACTCGCGTTTTGCCGATGCACAGTAAAGCCGTAAGATGCGAAAAAATCCACGAGTTCCTTGCCGGATAGAACTCTAAGCTTTCCGCCCATACGCAACAGACGTAAGCTCAAAATTCGTCAAAACAGCAGGCGAAGAGGCAAAACCAAGTTCTGCAGGATCTTCGTCCTCAAAATACAATTTCACCGCATCGCAGATATTGTCTTGCAATTCCTCAAATGTCTTTCCTTCAGTCACAATCGGCACATCAACTCCGCTTGCCGTATAGATATTGTCTTCTTTCGTAATTGAGAATTGAATGATGTGTTTCATACACTGTATTCTAGAATAAACCAAGCTAAAAAGTCAAACGAGAGCTACATATTCAAAGACTAGAGCGTCGCAATGAGTTTACCAAAAAAATCTACGTTGCTGGTAACACGCTTCCCCTCACCAGCAAGTGCTCGGGCTTTGGCTTTGTCTTTGAGAACATCACGATAGAATTCAAACGCTTGGTGGTAAATATAAAGCTCTTGCGGGGCGTTGTAGAGCGCTGTCTTAAAATTGTGCTCTGCCTTTATGTTGTCGTGCAGATAATATCCATAGAGAAAACCAAGATTCCCAAACGCGACCGCATTGGACGGCACGAGCTTCGTGGCATATTCCCACGCGAGCCGTGCGCCTTCATAATCTTCTATCATGTTCCACTCCAATCCGACTTGCAACCACGCATCATAAGAATGGGGATTTTGTGCAAGTTGTGTTTTTATATCAGCAAACTTGTTCTTCCAAATATTTTGCGCTTCTTGAGGAAAATCGTCTGGGAACACTACCGTACGGTTCAGTGACGGGGCTGGTCCAATGCTGGAAGTATCTACTATCGGCACTTGCTCTATCTTGGCGGTGCTACCAGGAGGAATTTCAAAAGTTACTCCGCCAATCGTCTGCGTCGTTGTCGCGTTAGTCGTAGGAGATTGAGAAAACATCTGCGGCGCGGCTTTCTCCTGCTGGAAGATGTACCAGAAAACAAGCCCCGCCACAATGACAATAACGACTACCCCGACGAAGAACATGGGTTTTTTTGCGTTGTGCTCCATGATAAATACATTCTACGACACAACACCAGAAAAACAAAACCGCCCTCCTTTTGGAGGGCGGTTTTGAAGCCTCCCGCCCCTGCGTGCAGGGGCGGGACACAAGATGGCTTATTGAGTTCTCGTGTGACTAATACCTGACGCCGGCAAACCTAGAAGGCTGAAGCCGTTCGTCCAATCCACATCGTGGATTGTTGCGGTCGTAGTTGAGTTAGGTGACCAGATGAAGTCACGCTCTGTGTTAGCACCATTCGCGGCGCTACCATCAACCATCGTTACCGTAGTGGACGCATTGGAAGTCAAACCTCCAGACTGCGCTGGGTACGCTGCATCTCCGTTGAGCGCCATGCTCACTGAGTAGCTCGTACCAGTTCCTGTAACCGTGGTCGCGCGAACTTCAAAGTATCGCGTCTGACCGGCGGGAACCTGAATCGTCGTTGAGGCACTAGCTGATGTCTGTGGGTAGAACGCTATGGTGTTGCCCGAGGTCGTGGTGGCCTGGTTAGCTACCATCACTTGTCCTCCCGTGCTCACACCTGAAATGCCCTGTGAGTATGAAGAATCTTCATACGCGAAGAGGTTCAGGCCTGTAGCATTCGCAGACAGCGTTGTCAGAGTCGTGTTGAACTTGGCAATGCCGATAGGACCGGACGATCCTGCCTTAACCGTGAAGCGAAGTAGAGAGACGTTGCTTCCTGCTACTGCGCTACTGGATACTTGCGTACCAAGTGCAACAGTCGGGTAAGACTTCATGACACGAACGCCTGCAACTGCAGAGCTACCGGTGGCGTTAACCGTGGTACCTGAACCAACTCCCGTACCGTACGTATTGGTGTTGACGTCCACGTTAACCGCTACCAAGTGACCGCTGATGGTTACCGGCTGTGAAGTACCGATCGCTGAGAGATCACCCTTAATGGTAATGAGCGTATCGGTGTCCTTCGGCAGGTTAACTACCGTGGTCAACGTTGAGGTTGCGTGGTCATTGGTACCCGTGAAAGTCGCCGTACCAACTTGAGTCGCGCCATTCCACAATGTCACCTGCACAAGGTCAGCTGAAGAGCTGGATGCGGTGTTAGAGAGGATAAGGCCGATTCGCTGAAGGTTAATAGCGTCGTTGGTCGGGCGGAACTCGAGTACTCCCAAGGTAACACCTGAAGCACCTGCTGAAGCAATGGCATAGCCCGGGGATGACGAGTCTGTTGAAACTGCAAGTGAAGCACTTCCAATACTCATAATCGCACCGTTCGCGCTGCCGGTTACGGTTACCGCCTGTGAGGAAGTAACGCCCGTTACGCTGTCGTTGGTGTTAAGAGTGGTGACGTTTCCAGCCGCGACATCCCAATCAAAGTCTCCTGTAGCGGCTGAAGAGATGTTGCATTTGAGACCAACTGACTTGACCGCACCCTTCGGAACCACAAGCGAGGTGTCAAACGTGAATGTTTCTGCACCTGCATTGGCCGCAGTCGGGTTAATGACGTTTGAGCCAGTGTTAAGAGGTGTGGGACCATCCCAGAGCTGACAACCGCTTACGGTTGTGTACACAGCTCCAGAGGCTGTCAAAGTCATTGGGAGTGTTGAGAATCGTACATCTTCACCTGATTGCGAAGCGTCAAGCTGGATGTTGGTGAAGAGATGCCCCGTTGTGCCGGCAATGACCGACTGAGCAGCAGGATTGGTTGATGCCGTTATCGCGAGAGCAGCCGTCCTGATGGTCATCGGGTTCATGGTTAGCAAACCGACACCAGTCAAGCTGATAGCGTTGCCGGTAACTTGACCTGTGATGTTTGTCCACTGTGAGGACGGAGTTGTAGAAGCGGTAATGGTATCGCCATTTGTGGCATCCACATCAACTTTGCCTTTGAGGGTATACGTCTTCTTTGCAATCGGGAAAGTAACCGTGTCAGTGAACGTCACGGTCTGGTACGTGCCGGCAACATCTGCTGCGTCAACTGGGCCAGCGACTACCGCGCCGTTATCATCAACGAGCGATACGCTCGTTAAGAGTCGGGTCGTGGCGTCAGCAGAACCGTAGTTGAAGTTGAAGATCATTTGTTGCACCGAGACTGCCTCACCCTTGATGTCAGTGGTGAAACCTCCGAGCACCTGATTTGGAACATTTACTGCAATGTTCTGCGCGGCAACACTTACTGCGTTCGTCACGGTTGTTACCGAGCCGGCAGAAACAGTAATTGTGGAACCGCTAAACCATGGGGTTGAAGCGGTGCCTGTGGTCAAACCATCGCTGGTGATGAATTGAGAAGCGGTAGTGGCTGAAGATGCGGCAGATCCTGGAGTAGGTGTAACGCCGTACCCATAGGTCTCGCCAGAGACATAGACATCAGTGTTTTTGTAGATGTCAAACTGTACGGTGCGAGCGGCAGAACCGGAACCAACAAAATCTCCTTGGACATACATCTCCTTAGAGAAACCCTTGGCAAGGACAACACCTGAACCAAAGATGGTGGTGTAATACTTCCCGTCAGCAGAGAGAACGGTCGGATACTGCACGCCATCTACAACCGTCACGATATTCGCGAGGTCGTTAGCTGATGCAGAACCTGACTGATTCCATCGGATTGAACGAATGCGGATGTCTTCGGAAGAACCCGCGTTCACGCGGATACCCGCAAAGCGGAATCCGGTCGTACCAATGTTCTGGCTTGACGCTACATTTGGATCAAAAGACCCGATGTAGAGAACTGCGGTACCGAGGGTAAGCGTTCCGTTGATTGTCTGGGCGGTGCCATTGATTGGCAGAGAACCGACAACCGGAGTCGCTGTGTTGATTGAATTGATCTGCAATACAGGAACTTCACCAGCGGTTGTAGCTAACACGCCCGATGCAGCCATGTTGCCTGCAACGGTAAGTGTGCGAGACGTTCCTGCTTTGATCGTGAACGGCTCACCAATAGTTGCCTGGTGATTTGAGTTTAAGGTCTTTGCAACCCCGATTTGAAGTCCATTCTCATCCAAGAGAATGATACCGAGGAAGTTTGTGTCTTTTGCCGGACCTACACGCGTGATGGTGATTGAATTTACCACTACATCAGCAGAACCTGCCGTGAGGGTAACATTCGTAAACGGAACACGTGCGGCGCTTGGAGGCGCAAGTTGCGGAGCAGGCTGATTGCCTGCTGCAACCCCGAGCGTTGAACCTGCTGGGACAACAGGACCTGGGCCTGGGGGGTTCACAACGACACTTCCGCAGACCGCTGCGATGGCCGCGCGGGTGATTGGACCGACGTAGCCCGCAATCGGACTGACGTTATTAGCTGCCTGAAATTTCATGACCGCAGCCTTGGTCAAACCACCGAAGTAGGTTGACTCACTGCCGGGGGAACCTGCGCCCGCTGATGCAACCTGCGTGGTCACACTTGAGTTAAGGAACACCTGGAGGGCCATAACGTCCGCACCACTTGAACCCTGTTGGAGGTCGCGAGTGAGCGCCGGACAGGCACCTGCGTTTGGATTGGTACCTGGCGTTGCCTGACCGTTAAGCGAGGCATTGACGTTGTTGATCGTTGCCTGATCAGCCCCGAAGGACTGAAGAAGCGCGATGATTGCGTTAATTTGTGACTGCGTCAACGCTGCCGCTGAAGCCGGAAGCGCTACTGAAAGGGCTAACGCAATGCCGATGAAGCCTGCGATAAACCGTCTTGTTTTTAATTTTGAATTCATACGATTAATTTCTAACAAACAATAATTAATTTTTACCCCAGCCGGATTAAAGACCGGAGAAAAAATGGATGAAACAGGTGAGTTCGGTTTCGACACAAACCTACCTCAATTGTTTCGGTTGATAACGAACTTTTTATCGCGAGCGATAGGATCATCATTCCAGATAATCTAAACAAATCGCCGCGAATCTCAAACTATCATCCAGTCCTCTCGACAAGGAATCTGGAAGTTAGTTGACAATATGTGGGACCGAATTTTCAACTTTTTTACACCCGTAAGAGGAAACAGGTATTTCAGAAAGGATTTGTTGACAGTATCTTTTGTCAACGGTTCTTATTCAATTATCAATGTTCACTCAAACCTGAAATCGGAAACTGCCCTACTAAAAACAAGCAAGACAACATCAAATGCTGTTTCATGACTAGTGGCAATTATATATCAGCAAACGCGGGCTTACAAAGGCTGGAATGTGGATAACTAGCAGAAAAACCCTTGTCTCACAAGGGTAAACGGATTATTATGCTCTATAATCGTTAATTATCATTCCAAATCAAAAAAGCCACGTCTGCCAACCTCTGACAGGTTCGCATAAAACAGTTATTAAGTCAAACAAATACGGTAAACGCTAACGGTATTATATCGCCCCGGTTTGTTGATCTCTAGGCCTTTTATGGGAGACGCTATAAGTGCAACAATATTACTGTAAAGGAGTAGGTAAGGACAGAAAATACCGGCTCCACCTGCGTTCCCCTTCTTTTCTAAGAGTCCCGTCTTTTACCATTGAAATAAGGTCACGTTGAATAGTTTTGTCGCTTACACCACCTATAACAGACATAAAATCTTTTGTTGTTAAATGTTTACCGTCCTTAAGTGAATTTACTATGATTTCCTTCCTTTTTACGGTATCAATAGCTTGAATATCAAATCTATTATTCATCTTTCTATAAGACACCAATGATTTTCTATGTCTTATAGAATGTCCTTTATGGAGCCCCGAGCTACTGATCTGTGTCCCAAACCGGTCACTTGCGGAAAGCAAGGAATCCGTTGCCTTCTGTGATGCCTTACCACGCGTAAGAATACGCGCGCTTCTAGACGATAAGGCAGTAGATCCATACCGCTTTTTCAGTTTATCAGTAACCTCTCCTATTCTGTTTATTTCTTCAGAAATTATACGGAAATTCATGTGGGATATCTGCTCAGAAAGAAGCGCTATCTCAAGAAGAGATAGAATTTCCAGAAGGAGCGAGGTATAGCGAGTATTGAAAAAATGAACATCGTCAACAATTGAAGTTGATGATGAGAGTATAAAAGACACTAAATCTACTCCTAGCGTACGAATCTTTAGTCTTATAGGATTGTTATCGGACATGAGTTCAGTAATGAGAAAGAGTGCGGCAACTATTTTTTCTGTAGACTTGTGTAAATGAACGAAAGAGCTCCTACTCTCTACATTGGAAGGCCTATGCTTTTTATCATCTATAGGACTAACTGTTAAGTCATCCATGTCTTTATGACTATTTATAATTTTATATAAGACATGCTTTAAAATATCTGCTGACTGCAAAACTAGACTGCATGTCCATTATATACCCATATGGGTGTATGCGCGCAACATTGACCACGCTAGAAACCTGTGTGTAGGTATATGAACCTATGGGTTGAAAGTCCCGAACGAGGCTTTCTGACTCTATAACGTTGGAATAAAGGATATTAAACCCCTAGGGCAGAGCCCTAGACCCGTAAGGTCACCGCCCCTTACCCGCGCCAGAGGCGCGGGGGTATTACACCCTTTGTTGCCGTTGTTGCCGTCGCTCGTTCGGGGCTGTAGAAGTCAGACTTCTACAGCCCGCTCATTCGCTAGGCAATAAACACCCTAGAACGTGAGCTGCAAAGAAACCGTAAATTCCTCACAGAGGTACCGCAGCACATCAGAGATAGGTCGTGTAGTAAATATTTTGTTCGTGTTGTTTCGCCTGAGAATGAAAAAGCTCTGTAATGCATAAAAGGTGGTCATGTTATAATCTGGTCATAGAATGGCCAGTAAAAAAGATAGAGGCGAAAACGGAGATAAGAAAAAAAAGAGCCTGAAAAGCGAGACCGTACAGGGGGTTATTTCTGTTGCGTGTTTTGCAACCGGACTATTCTTGACCCTTGCAGCCTTTAGGTATGCGGGTGTAGCAGGAGATATGACATACCGATGGTTAGCGGTCGCGCTCGGCGTTGGTTACTTTATGCTCCCGCTTATCCTCTTTTTATTCTCCATCGCCACACTCAAAGCGATTCACAACGAATTTTCAATCATACGGATGATTGCATCCATTCTTTTCTTTTTCTCCGGACTTGGCATTGTGGAGATTATTGTTGCGGGACAAGGAGGCCTCGTGGGGAAAGCAGTTGCAATGCCGTTCCTTAAACTCTTCGGCTCCGTCGCGGGAATACTCCTGCTCGTTGCCTTGGTCGTTATTTGCATCTTGGTAATCTTTGATACCGGCATCAATCTTTCTCCCCTTCTGGCCATGCTGAAAGGATTCTTTTCAAAAAGAAAAAACGGGGTGGTCGTGAAAAACAGCACGAACACGGGAAAAGAAGATGACGACGCCGAAGACGAGGAAGATGAGCCCGAAGTAGAACTCGGGACGGAAGAAAGAGAGATAAAGATAAACTCCGGCACACTGGGTAAAAAAATAAACCCGATAGGAACGGAAGAATTTGCCGTTAGCCAGCAGAAGTTTAGATTCACCAACACAGCATTCATTCCTATTCCCCTCAGCCTCTTGGAAAAAGACCGCGGCACACCGGGTGTCGGAGATATCAAGGCTAATGTAAATATCATCAAACGCGCCCTTCAAAATTTTGACATTGACGTGGAAATGGATGAAGTAACGATAGGCCCAACGGTGACGCGCTATGCCCTCAAACCTGCCGAAGGCGTCAAGCTCTCACGCATTGTGGGACTCCAAAACGACCTCTCACTGGCTCTCGCTGCACATCCTCTGCGCATAGAAGCACCTATCCCGGGAAAATCACTTGTGGGTATAGAAGTTCCTAATACCACTAAATCCACCGTAGGACTTGCGACCATGTTCTCTGATGATGCATTCAAAGGTTCCGAGAAACCACTTTTAGTCGCCGTGGGGAAAGCGATTTCGGGACAACCATTTTTTGGGAATATAGGCAAGATGCCGCATCTTTTGATTGCCGGAGCGACCGGTGCCGGAAAATCAGTGACCATCCATGGCCTTATCACATCATTGCTCTATCGCAATTCCCCTGAACAGCTTAAGCTCATCATGGTTGACCCGAAACGAGTAGAGCTCACCATGTACAACAAGATTCCACATTTACTCACTCCGGTGATCACCGATGCCAAAAAATCAATCCTCGCACTCAAGTGGGCAGCAAAGGAAATGGACCGTCGTTATGATATTTTAGAAGCGGAATCTGTACGTGATATTGAGTCGTACCACAAAAACGTCCTCATGCCTGCACTCAAAAAATTAGAAGGAAAGGCACCTTCAACTGATGCGGACTCGCCCAAAATCCCCGCGGCAATGCCGTACATCATCATTGTGATTGACGAGTTGGCAGATATCATGTCCACATACCCCCGAGAGTTGGAAGCTGCGGTCGTGCGTATTGCGCAAATGAGCCGCGCGGTTGGCATTCACCTGATACTCTCCACACAAAGGCCGAGTGTCAACATCATTACGGGGCTTATCAAAGCGAACATCCCCGCCCGCATTGCGCTACAAGTTTCTTCTCAAATAGATTCCCGAACTATCTTGGATACCGGGGGGGCAGAGAAACTCTTGGGTGCGGGCGATTTGTTATATCTCTCCGGAGATATGTCTAAACCCTTACGTCTGCAGGCACCATTTATTTCTGAAACAGAAGTCAAAAAAGTAGTGAAATTTCTGATTGATGCTTACAAAGACATGCTTAATGATGAGATCAATCTCGCCGCACCAACCGGAAACAACCTCGTCGGGGTAAACCTCGACGATGAGGCGGCACTTGA
>MHRQ01000006.1:0-11306 GCA_001821015.1 Candidatus Taylorbacteria bacterium RIFCSPHIGHO2_02_FULL_46_13 | reverse complement strand
TTGTATGAGACTGCGCGGGAAGAGGTGCTACGCGCAGGCAAAGCTTCTACGTCATATTTGCAACGGAAACTCTCCGTCGGCTATTCCCGCGCCGCGCGTCTTATTGACCTTCTGGAAGAACGCGGGGTTATCGGGGCAGGGCACGGTGCGAAACCTCGTGAAGTGGTCGGAGGTACCCCCGTGCAAGAGTCAAGCGAAGAAAATCCATCATAACCGTTATGGCAACGCCTGACACGCGCGCACTCGTAAAAATTACTCTTATTATTTTTGCACTCGTCGGCCTCTCTGCTTATGCGTATGTACAAACGCGCGCGATACTCACGGGACCTACCCTTCTCATCCTCTCCCCTGCAAACGGCGCCAGCGTTGCCTCTACGTCACCACAAATTACCTTACGTGGAGAGGCGCACAATATTTCATTCATTACCATCAATGGGCTACAGATGTTTGTGGATGAACAAGGAAAATTCGCCCGCACGCTCCTACTTGCAAATGGCTACAATATAATTACTATTGAGGCACAAGATAAGTTTAACCACTCGGTCAAAAAGGAATTACAACTAATCGTTAAATAACATGACGGCTATGAAAAAAAAGGCGGCAGTAGAAGCGAAGGGTACGTTTGCGGGCATTGAGGACACACTCAAGCAGATAAAAACGAAGTTCGGAGAAGAGTCCATTATGATGCTTGGCGAGAAGCCTCGGGTTGACATAGACGTCATCCCCACCGGCTCTATAGGGCTTGATGCGGCACTTGGCGTGGGAGGTGTGCCTCGCGGACGCATTATTGAAATCTTTGGACCAGAATCGTCCGGAAAGACGACGCTTGCTTTGCATATAGTGGCGGAGGCGCAAAAGAAAGGAGGCATTTGCGCCTACATAGACGCAGAACACGCAATGGATCCGGAATATGCAAAGAAGCTCGGGGTGCAAATTGAGCACCTTCTTATTTCTCAACCAGATACAGGCGAGCAGTCGCTAGAAATCGTGGACAGTTTAGTGCGCTCTGGAAAAGTGGACGTGATTGTCATAGATTCTGTTGCGGCACTCACTCCGAAAGACGAAATAGAGGGAGACATGGGAGCCTTCCATGTGGGCAAGCAAGCACGATTGATGTCACAGGCCCTGCGCAAGCTCACCGCCATCGTCGCGAAGTCAAAAACTATCGTCATCTTCATCAACCAAATCCGTATGCAAATCGGCGTGATGTTCGGCAATCCTGAAACCACACCGGGCGGAAAAGCTCTGAAGTTCTACACCTCGGTACGACTGGATATTCGCCGTATCGCGCAAATTAAAAAAGGCGAGGAGGTCATGGGCGGGCGCGTTCGAGTAAAAGTCGTCAAAAACAAAGTTGCCGCGCCTTTCAAACAGACAGAATTTGATTTGATGTACAATGAAGGAATCTCGCGCGAAGGAGAAATGCTGGCGCTTGGTGAAAAGTTCGGACTTGTTTCAAAATCTTCAGGCGGAAGCTACGCCTACAAACCTCTAAGCGGAGGTGAAGAAGTAAAGCTCGGCCGTGGCTACGATGCTGCACGTCAATTTCTAAAGGAGAATAAAAAAGAATCAAACGAAATCTTGAAGCAGATTAAGGAGAAGCTCAAAGAATAGCTTAGGGCTTATAGCCAAACAGCTTATAACTTCTGTTTGTTTTGATTTTCTTGCAGTAATGCTATAATACCTGTATGCGCACTGTAAACTTAACTCAAACTCAATACGAAGCACTGAAAGATCGCGCCGAGGCGTATGAACGCCTCATGTCTGCAGCAAAACAGGAGCTGTTCTCTCCACCACCGACGCGAAGCGGAAAGCGCGTGATAAAAACACTTCGTGCCTCCGGCCGCTACAGCCGGTCGTTCCTCGAAAGCCTCGAGCGGGGTATTCAGCGTTCCAGGTTTTTCACCGACTAAACAGAACCATGCGGACCATACCGCTTCACTCGGAACTTGTTGCATATCTGCGAACCCGAAAACTGGAGCGCAAATTCGACAAGCAAAAACGACTGCTTGAAGAAAATCCATTCCACCCCGGCCTTCACGTGGAACTCCTACACCCTAAACATCTCAGATTGTTTAGCTTTAGGATAGATAAAAAGTATCGGGCAATTTTCATCTTCATTGACCAAGAAACGATCGAAGTCATCGACGTCAACAATCATTACCGATAAAGGTGGCGGCAAAAGAAAATCATGATTGAGTATACATGTGACAGTTGTAAAAAGAATATAAAGGGTATTAAACCCTTTGTTGCCGTCGCTCGCTCGGGAGAGAAAAAGAGGATACTCTTTCTCTCCGCTTGCTCGCTAGGCAATAAAAAAGGACGCTGATGCGGTTAACAATTCTCTTGGGAGGAATTGGCTTACCGATCTATGCATTATACCGGCGTAACAAACAAAAGACATCTAAAGAAAAGTAGCCTCCACAGATCTAGCGTTATAGAACAAACGTTGCGCGTTATATAATTTTCGGCTACAATGGCTCTGCCTTTGGGCATTTTTTGTTTATATAAGTCAATTCACCCTCTAAATTTTTAGTCCATTCTAGGAATTAGGGTCAATACAAAGGCTAAAACAGGTAGGTGTTGAGATACTTAACGCAAATTAACCGCTAAAATTTTCTAGGGTAAATGGCAATTCTTCAATACAACGAGGCAACGGTAGGAACATTCATCATCTACGAGGGGCAGCCGTACGAAGTACTGGAATCTCGTGTTTTTCGTATGCAACAGAGAAAACCGGTCAACGCAACAAAACTGCGCAACCTTATATCGGGTAACGTGGTGCAACACTCGTTTGGAGTTTCCGATAAAATGGAGGAGGCAGACCTAGAAACAAAACCTGTAAAATACCTCTACACCAACAAGGGTGAATACTGGTTCTGCGAAGAAAAAGACCCTTCCAAACGCTTCAAATTGGAACATGAAATGCTCGGCGACGGCATCAAATTTGTCAAAGCAAATTCTCTCGTTGATGCACTTATTTTTGAAGACCCGAATAGCGATGCAGAGCACGCTAGCGGGCAAGGAAAAATAATCGGCATTAAACTCCCCATCAAAGTAGACCTGAAGGTCGTTGAAGCACCGCCAGCGGTTAAAGGTGATACCGTCAAAGGCGGCTCAAAGCAAGTGAAACTTGAGACCGGCGCAACTATTAATGCTCCCCTGTTTATAAACGAAGGCGAGGTAATCCGTATCAATACCACAACCGGAGATTACGTAGAACGAGCGTAACTAAATTACATTAGCTTAGAGCTTAATGCTTGACGCTTACAGCTTTTTAAAATCTACTTGGAGGCGAAGCCCCCAAGTAGATTTTTCACTAAGCTCAAGGCCCCCTAAGCTATACTTAAGCTATCTAGCTATATACGGAAGAAGCCCTAAAAAGCGAGCACGTTTAATGGCAAGCGAGACTTGCTTTTGAATTTTTGAGGATACGCCCGTGCGCTTATGAGCTATGATACGGCCATGAGGATTAAGAAACTTCTTAAGGGTTTCCACATCCTTGTAGTCCACGTGCTGTATTGATGAAAGATTGGGTGCTGTATTGATGTGCATGATTGATTTTTAATGAACGAAGTGAGTATTAAAATCATCACCCCGTGGAATAATTCTTTTAATTACATACCTCATTAAACGTTTAATTACTTTTTTATTCTTTATGTTTAAATTCTAAATTACCTATTCCACGGGGTTAAAGTTCGGCTACTGTATTTTGTTCGTCTGACTCCAAAATACAGGCCGAGCCTTTAAAAAGGAATATCTTCAGGGTTGATCTCTTCTTGTGGGTATTCTATTGCATCAGGTGCTTTGCCTCCGTCTACCCCTTCAGTAGCAGTCCCCTTAGGCCCTTTTGAAGCTCCTCCTGCGGAAGCGCCGGATGAGCGTGGGCCGAACTGCACTCTATCGGCAACAATTTCGGTGCGGTATTTCTTTTCGCCGCTTGTCTTGTCATCCCAGGAACGCGTCTGCATTCTTCCCTCAACCAGTACAGATTGACCTTTTTTTAAATACTGGGTAGCGGTTTCTGCCTGCCTGCCAAATACCACAATGTTATGGAAATCAGCTTGCTCTTTTTTATTCCCCTCTTTATCTTTCCAAACCCTGTTGGTCGCAACTCCAAATGTAGTGACCTGAATGCCAGACGGAAGCGCACGCATCTCCGGATCGCGTGTTAGATTTCCTATAATAATTGCTTTATTTAAATACATGATTGATTTTTAACGAACGAAGTGAGTATTAAAATCATCACCCCGCCCTAATTTTACCGGACAGAAAATCTCCTCGTATCGCATACTGTGAAATTCAATTGTGCTTATATTTTTCATTGTTTATTTCGTGAAATTAGGGCGGGGTCGTAGTAAAACATAGTCGCTACGCTCCTTGTTTCACTCGACCACCAACTCTTCAATCGTCTTATCAATTTCCGCCTCCGTCATAGTGGGCACTTTCCCCAAAGGCTTTGAAGGCGCGTCGCGCTTAATGGTGTCCTTGCGCCAAAACACCGGCTTGCTCTTGATCTTACTGTCTTTATCAACTTTGACGATTAAAAACCGGACAAGCTCGCTGTCGCGTTCAAACGCTCTCTGAATCTCTTCAAGGACACTGGCAGACACTTCAAACTTTATCCAACCAAAATAAGCGCTCGGATATTTTTCATTCTTACCGCCCAAGGGTTTTACCAAAGTGTAGGCAAGCTGGCGGAACTTAGGAAACTCATCCGATAGAATAAAAGCATTCTGTTTTTCCAAAACAGCCTTCAGTCGTCCCACGACCTCCGCAACCTTCTCTTCAGGTACGTTAGGAGACACGAGATACGCAACTTCGTACACTCGCGCGGGCACTTTTTCATCTACAACTTGCTCGGTCGTCATCCCAATTGAATAATTTACGATTAATTTTTGACCTTTTATCCTCTATGAAGTAAATATGCTTGTTCCGCTGATATAGCCACAGAGTGATTATTCAACTGGACAGGTGTGCTACAGATTAGCACAGACACCCTGCTCTCGCAAGCCCTTTATGGGCAACGCGAAAACACGTACTGCGTTAGAAACAAGAGTTTTTTTGACACTCTCCGCGTCTAATTCCTTAATCACGGCTATTTTTTCTGCGACATACGAAACAAAACGCGGTTCATTTCGTTTGCCGCGGTGTGGTGCAGGGGTCACATACGGCGCGTCTGTTTCAGTCATAATCCGATCAAGCGGAAGGTATTTTATAACTTCATCATAGCTACGGGCGAAGGTAATCACGCCCGTAAATGAGAAGGTAAGACCTAAATCCAAAAATAGCTTCGCCTCTTCAATTGTTCCCGCAAAGAAATGCAGATTAGCCGGCACTTTTGCATGTGTTTTAAGTATTTCATACGCATCTTGATACGCATTGCGGATGTGAAGCATGAGCGGTTTATCCACCGTATTAGCAAGTTCTATTTGCTCAATAAAAGCTTTGCGTTGCTGTTCTTTAGTATCTGCTTCCAGACGGAAATAATCCAAACCACATTCGCCAATCGCAACGACACTCGGATCTTGGGCAAGCTTTTTATAATACTCCATATCAAACTGCTCGCCACGAGAAGTGAATTCCGCTCCCCCTTCCCCAAGCTCTTGCTTGTCGTGATACGACTTAGACGTATGAATGGGATGCAAGCCGATAGTCGCAAACATTTTTCCCGGATATTGCTTTGCAATTTCTATCGCCTTCACCGAAGTATCCTTTTGCGTACCAACATTAATAACAGCCGTATTTGCCTCAAGCGTACGCTTCACCACCTCTTCCCTATCAGCATCAAACGCTGAAAAGTTAAGGTGCGCGTGTATGTCTATGTATTGCGGTTCCATACACTTACTCTTTGCGAGGGAAAAGTGGGGTTTCAGGAGCTTTGTTTTCCTGTACCAAAGAAAGGATTTTCTCGGAGGTTGCGGGAAGAAAGGGAGTCAACAACACTCCAATCTCATAGAGCTTGACAACCATCATGGCAATATCTTTCTTTGCAGCCACTTCATCAGTCTTTATTTTTTTGAAAGGCTCGCGTTCGGCAATGAGACGGTCAAGATTCCCAATCTCCTCCCAAACAAAATCAGCCGCCTTTTTCGGATCCAAATCTAGAAAAGCGTTCGTATAGACCTCCGAGGGCTCACTTTTTTCTATCACTACGTCAACATGATAATTGGAGCGCATCTTCAAAATACGTGAGACTAAATTGCCAAGTCCATTCGCCAAATTCGCGTTGTACGCTTCCTTAAATCGTTCCACGGTTACATCACTATCCTCAAAAAAACTCACCTCGCGTGCGAGAAAATAGCGAACCGCATCAGTGCCATATTCTTTTACTAAATCAAACGGATTGATAACATTCCCCAAGCTTTTGCTCATTTTCTGCCCACCGCTTGTGATAAAACCGTGTATCACAATTTGTTTTGAGGCGATGAGTTCTTTTTCAGGACTTGCGGACTGTGCAGACATAAGCATTGCCTGCCACATGGCGGCCTGCATACGAATTTGGTCTTTGCCTGCAAATTGTACAACACCCCCAGTTTCCACCCACCATTTTTTGAAATTATCTATATCATGCGGCCACCCGAGCGTAGAAATATAACTTACGAGGGCATCAAACCAGACGTAGATCACCTGTTCTGAATCGTCTGGCACCGGCACGCCCCACGACATCTTGCTTTTAAGGCGTGAGATGCTGAAATCCTGAAGACCGCGTGAAACAAAGGATTTAATCTCGTTGAATCTAAAATCGGGCACCACAAAATCCATCCGGCTCTCATAGAGCGCACGGAGAGGATCTTGATACTTTGAAAAACGGAAAAAATAGTTTTCCTCATCAATCAACTGAATTGAAAGATTTGGGTGTATAGAACACTTCCCTCCCTCAAGCTCGGAGTCAGTCTTTTCAAGCTCACATCCAACACAATACTTGGTCTGGTATTTCTTTTTGTAAATATCTCCTGCGTCTAAACAGCGTCGCCAAAATTCTTGCGCCGCGGCTTTGTGCTCTGGGCTCGAAGTACGAATAAAATTAGTCCACGATACATTGAGACCCCTATCCTTGTTCTTGAGAATAGAAAACTGTTCTGCGTATCCATCCACATACGTCTGGGGGAGAGTACCTGCCTCTTTTGCCGCGTCAGAAATCTTCTGACCATGTTCGTCAGTACCGGTGTTAAAAAAGACTTCCCTCCCCAGCATGCGTTGGTAACGCGCAATGATATCCGCTTGAACAATTTCCATGGCAAAACCAATGTGCGGATCTGCATTAACGTACGGCAATGTCGTCGTTATGTAAAAATTACCACCATTATAAGCGCCACGTTGAACTGAAACCATATGTTTACTTTGCCGCGGCACCCTTGCGAGTTATTTTTTCGCGCTGGAGATCGTCAAGGAATTCTACAAAGACTGCCGCAATGGGAACTGAAATAAGGATGCCAAGAACTCCCGCGAGCTTAAACCCAGCGAGAATCGCCAGAATGACAAGAATGGGCGGAATACCGACAATCTTTCGTACTACCAAAGGGTAAATAAGATGATTTTCAAACTGTTGCATAATGATGTAGAGACCAATGACTAAAAATCCTTTCGCGACTCCCCCATCGGCAAACGCGACCAGCGTGCTCGGAATGGCTGCGAGAATCGGCCCGAACACGGGAATGAGTTCAAATACCATCGCGAGCAACGCGAGCAAAATGGCATTTTTGATACCAAGAATCGTAAGCCCCAAATAGACCAGTATGCCCATGAGGGCACCGAGCAAAAGCTGCCCTTGTAGCCAACGGCCGATTTTTTGCTGGGAACGGCGCCAGAGACCAAGTACATACTCTTCGTAACGGATTGGCAAAACGATTCGTAAGAACTTTGCGACACCATCATCTTGCACGGCCAGGTAAAAAGAAAGGACCACAATGAGCACGAGGCTTAAAATCCCTCCGAAAAGACTGCTGATCGTCTGGAAGAACCCTTGCGAAGCACTCGTGAAACCGGAATTGAATTCATTAATAAATTCACTGATTGAAAGCCCTTGCGAAAGCCCTAGATTTGAAACCACGGGCGATGCAGGAGACACGTTCCCCTTGAACGGATTCCAGACGCTCACGGTGTCAAGATAGGTCGGTAACTTCGTCAAAAAATCAGAGAGGTCGCTTAACAATGACGGAACAAAGAAGTAGAAGATACCGGCGAGGAGAATGAATAGAAAAAGATAGATCAGTATCACTGAGATTGTACGCGCGACTCTACGCTTACCGAACCACACGATAAGCGGCTCTATAGATGAGGCAATAACGATTGCGGTCAGGATGACCACTACCAAATCCCTCATGTAGAAAACAGCCCAGAATAAAGCCAAGATCACGACGGTCTTGATAATGGCCGCTGAGCTTATGTGGATATTGATAGACCGATCTGAGTCCTTTTCCATCCCGTTAGAGATAGGAAGCGCCCCATCCGAGTTTCAGTGAGCCGCTCCTATTTATTCTTATACATAACTCGACCATAGTTTTATGTTTGTAGAGTAAGGCGCTTCCGTGGCATATATAATAAAAAGCTGAAAAACAAGGGTGTGTAAAGACTTTGATTGATATCGAAAAGCATAACTAGATAATCTCTAACGGGATCCATGCCCTATATAGTAATACGTTATGGAGTTTTTTGAAATGCCCTCTGGTAGCTCGCTCCGAGTTAAAACCTATACAGACAGAATCTTGGCAAACTCATTTTCATCTTTGAAACGGCCGACAAGCGCAAAGTTTAGATGTTCGGGCGTAAAAAGTGCGTTGGCAAGCCCCCGTACATCTGTAGCGGATACCGCCTCAATAAGTTTTTGCATTTCGTTTGGCGTCTTTATGAGTTTTCGCATGACTTCCTGATAGCCATAAATGTCCCCCAGCGCATCTGAAGTCTCAAGCGAAAGATACATTGTGCCTACTAAATAATCTTTCGCTTTCTTTAATTCTTCCGGCGACACGTTTTCCGTTTTGAGACGTTTCAATTCTTCTAGCACGGCAGTTGCCACTTCGCCCACACGTTTTTGGTCAACTCCCGCCGCAATTTCAAAGTAGCCGTGGTCGGTGAAAGATTCGTTTGAGACGCCGACATAATAGGCCGCCCCCATCTCATCCCGAATTTTCTGAAAGAGACGAGAACTCATGCCGCCACCGAGCACCGACGTAAGTACTCGCAACATAGCACTCCGTTTATCATAGACATCAAAGGTGCGAACACCAAGCACGAAATGAGCCTGATCGGTTTCTTTGAAGAAAAGTTTTACAGCCGGCTTTGTCTGGTCTTCTGTAACTTTTTCTTTTCCATCTTTCTTGCCGTGGTGAGCCCCCGCAAATTTCTCTGTAATATCTGCTATGACTGCTTGCTCATCAAAATTCCCGGACACGATAACCACAGTGGCCTCGGCAACATAGTGGCGTCTGCGGTAATCAGCCATCGCAGAGCGCGTAAAAGAACTCACGTTTTCTTTCGTCCCCGCAATATCCCAGCCTGCCGGCGTGTCGCCGTAGAGAAGTTCGCTAAAGACGCTCTGCACTTTGCGCTGGGGCAAATCCTCATACATGTTTATCTCTTCAATAATCACTCCCTTCTCCTTCTCCATTTCGCTTTCAGGAAGGGTGGAATTAAGGTAGATATCAGAGACCACATCCAAAGCAGTATTGACGTGCTTAAAATCAGACTTGGCGTAATACCCCGTGAATTCGTGGGAAGTGAACGCGTTGTATTGCGCGCCGATTGAGTCCAGCTCGCGCGTGATGGCAAGCGCTGATGGGCGCTTGGTGGTTCCCTTAAAACACATGTGCTCAAGAAAATGCGAAATTCCGTTTTCCGCACGCGTCTCGTATTTAGAACCAGCTTCAACGAGCACCATCACCGTGACGGTCGGATGGTCTTTCATGGGGGCCGTGATAATTCGCAACCCATTTGGCAAAACTTTTTTAGAGAAATTCATATGGAAGAGAGTTTATCATAGTTGGATATTTTTTGCTGTAGTTTCCGAGTATTCCCGTGTGATAAAAACCCAAGACATGATTGTACAACTTCCTTGTTCCCACTTTAGCCTTCATCACGGCAAGGCCTCGCCTTGCCGTGAGAATGAAATCCATTCGTGCGTCATTTTTTTAAAATCAGTTGGTGTGTCAAAATATGTTGGAAACGTTGCATAATTAAGAATTGCCTCCGGTGGCCTAGCTGTTCCTATATAATCCAAATAACTTGAGTGTGTAAATGAGGATAAAAATTTCTCCGCTTTTTTCTTGTCTCGTATTCCATGTTCTTTCCAATCACGGTCAATGAGTTTTATTGGATTCAAGTGTATATAAGAAAAAAGATACATAAGATATTGATCTTCCTCAACGTGCTTCGCTCGAAACGGCCCCTCGAAAAGAGTGCCACGCCGGTTGTACTTTTTATTGAAATACATCGTGTACGCCGTAAGCAACTTTTGCATAAAAGCACTAGTCCCATTTCCAACCTTCTCTTTTACAAGAATGTGAAAATGGTTTGGCATGAGACAATATGCCCCGATATCAACCAATGTCTTCCCGCGAGGAATCGCAAAAAAATCCGTTTTTGAAAA
Organism: Candidatus Taylorbacteria bacterium RIFCSPHIGHO2_02_FULL_46_13; assembly: GCA_001821015.1. Lineage (GTDB taxonomy): Bacteria > Patescibacteriota > Minisyncoccia > Phycocordibacterales > DSPV01 > 2-02-FULL-46-13. The sequence continues at coordinate 718 of MHRQ01000006.1, read as the reverse complement.
ACTTTTATAATTACTCACATGAATCGTCTCCTCATTGTTTGCGACATATAACAAAACAAGAAAACGAGTATAATCTCGCTCATTGAGAAATATTGTTCGTTTTTCAACACCCCTATTGTAGAGATGATAAAACTCACCAATCGATAAATCTATCTGCCTGCTCATAACCTCCATAATATCACTTTGTCTAAATACGGCAAGGCGAGGCCTTGCCGTGAAGCACGTTAAAAACGAATTGAAAACAGTACATCGCTCTGTCGGAAACCGCTCACTGAAACAGGAAGGATGCTCGGCGACTGGAGCGGACAACTGACAAAACAAAACTCTCCCAACACAATGTTGGGAGAGAAATGAAGAGAGTAGCGGAAGACAAACCAATCGTTCGCGTTGTCAAAGTTGTTGACCCAGTTCAGGTTCGCCTTGTGCTCCGAGTCATTCCACCAGACATAACACGCGTTGCGGTTGCCCTCAAAGGTTATGTGTAAAATGCCTTCCATACCACTGCCTCTAGAATATTCTCAAGGCTGTATCGTATTCGGCATTGTAATGCCCTAGCATCTTGCACCAAGTATCTTCATTTTTTGTGAAGTGTCTGCATACACCACGCTGCTTGCAATCGTAATCGCAAGTGTTCTGGGCGTATGGATACTGGCTTCGGTAGCAGGAAACCTTAATCCCCCGCATATTCACCTACTGCCTTGGATAGTGTATCAAAAAT
>MHRQ01000005.1:23957-29888 GCA_001821015.1 Candidatus Taylorbacteria bacterium RIFCSPHIGHO2_02_FULL_46_13 | reverse complement strand
GCGGCTCCTCGCCTGATTGCGGTTCAAACATGTTGTCCCCGTCGTCGCGCCACGCAAAGAAATCCGTTCCACCCGCAAGCTCTGCATTTACATTGTTGTCCTCAAGTCCTTCGGGTTCGTTGACGCCATTTTCATTTTCGGTGAGGTTACTAAACTGCAAACACACCCACGCGTTCTTATCAACATGCAACGAGATAGTGTTCTCACCAAAATCACCCGGCTTGATGTCACCAAAGTTAAAGAATTTATCAACACCCGGCACAAGGTCCTTAAGCCCCCAGGTCGCGGCGGGTACGGCATTGCCGTTGTAGCTCGCGGTGGAATCTATCGTAAGATTCACATTCTCCACCGCAAAGGTACTGCCGATAACGCGGGTGTTTCCGACGTTATAGAGCAACGCGACAAGCGCGAACACCCCTAGGATAAGGAGTGTTCGCGCCCCGATTTTTAGAAGTGCCGTAGACATATAGAACTAGAACATCGCTCAAGCAACTAGAAGAAGTTAAAGAATTGTTCGCGCGATGCGAAGTCAGAGTTAATCGCCAATACCATCACCTACTTCATTGTTCAAGATATTACAGACAACATTGTCTCCAAGTCCAAGAGTAACGGTTCCATTTTGTCCTGACGGAGTGCACGCCCCGCTGAATGCTGTGGTGAATGTTTTTCCGGCAACACTACCAGTAATCAATTCGTAGACAGTGTAAGTACCTACCGGAAGATTTATCACAGGAATCTCGTCAGTGACAATCTGGTCATCAATACTCCCAGACACTGGCCCATCAATGTGAAGCTCAAAGTCTGCAACTTCAATACCCGCCGTAGAAACAAGCAGAGCCTTATTCACCGTAAGTATTGGGAGTGGCTCTTCAGGGGGATTACAGAGGAAGTCGTCATTGTGCCGTGCCTGTACCGCGCTAAAGATAATATTGAGTTCCGCACTGTCGGTTTGCGTCAAGTTATTGAGCAGTGTGCCATCGCAATCTACGCCAGAGTCAACTGACGGGTTATCTCCTAGACCAGCAGTCACTGGATTATTGATTGAGAGATCTCCCAAACACCATGCTTTAGCAATATAGACCGTGTCGCCACCCGGCACTGGATCGCCAACATCACCCCAGACGTTGTTTTCAGAATCCGCAAGCGCAATCGGGAATGTGGCATCAAGATTCTTGAGCGATACTACGCCATTTGTTATCTGGTTCTCGCCCTCTTCATAGACATTGTCGCCATCGTCCGCCCACCAGAAGAAGTTGATTTCTCCTGCAAGCTCCCCGTCCCACGCATTACCTGCGTCTTCTTGGGCATCTCCATCTTCAAGCTCCGGCTCGGTTGATGAGTTGTCGTCATCCGAGGTCAACGTGAGGTCCATACATATCCAAGCGTCGTTTTGGACATCAATGGAGATAGTGTCCTCACCCTCGTCGTCGGGCTTAAGGTCAAGGAAGTTAAAGAAGAGCAGTCCATCTAGGTTAGACGGCTCAAACGAAGTTGAGCAGGGCGTATCCGGCACAGGATAGGGCGCAGTTCCTTGCCACGTCCAGTAATTCGGATCGTTCACGCCAGCATTGTGATTTTCTGCACAGACATTGCCATTGTAGTAGCTTTCGTTATCTACAAGCAGGTCTATAGCACCAGCGGTAAAGACGTTGCCGGTTGAAGTCTCCGTATCAGAGAAGAACGCGCCGGTCATGCCGGTTGCAATCGCCCCCGCGGCTCCCGCAATGAGAATTAGTCCTGTAATAATTCGTCTCATAATTTTGTTTTTATACCACTCCACGTTTCCCTGTGAGTGGTGTGGTTATAAACGAATTATTAGGGTGTTACGCACTGGAAAGTCGCGTTATGGCGAGCTTGTACCGTGCGGAATGCAACATTAGCTGTCAACTTGTCTGTTTGCGCGGCGTTGTTTACGGCTACGCCATCACAGGTAAAGCCACCGTCTTCTGGCTCGCCGTTAATTGAATCCCCATCGCCACTTTGTGCAGGGGTAGTTGTAGTACGCCCGCCGACGAGTGAGCTTTGTGAGAGTGGAATTGAAAGTTGTGCAATGGTACCAAAGCACCATGCCTTACCTATATACTTCGTCGCATTTCCTGGAAATGGTTGTCCTAATGTTCCAAAGATATTTTGGTTAATGTCAGTCAACGGAACTGTAGTCGTGCTTCCAACATTAATTGCACCGAGCGGCCCTCCGGGAAGTACGTTCTCTCCTTGTTCAAGAACATTATCTCCATCGTCCGCCCACCAGAGGAAATTGACAGCGTCTGCGAGGTCGCCATCAGCAATATCGCTATCTGACTCAGTGCAACTTGGATCATCGCTATTTTCTGGGTCTGTACAGGTAATATCGTCGTCACTGGTAAGCGCAACTTCCGCACAGAGCCACGCATCATTACTTCCGGTGTGAATAGAGATGGTATCTTCACCATAGTCACCTGGTTTCAAGTCATAGAAGTCAAAGAACTTCTCGACAGTAAGGTCGACGGGGGTTAGCCATGTTGTCGTTGATGTTGCGACTCCATTGTAATAACTCGTGTTATCAATCTGAAGGTCAATATCTCCTGCCGCGAACGTGTTGCCAGTTGAGGTCTCCGTGTCCGAGAAGAACGCGCCCGTCATTCCGGCCACAACCCCTCCCACGAACACGATCATTCCCAAACTAATTAATATTTTTCTCATATATTTTCTATTTCTCTACCTATAAGCGTTGTTACGATATATCGTAACAACTCTCTCTAATAATTATTTAATAATGACTCTCTTTTTATCCCGTTAGAGACAGTCCCGACACTGTCGTAGACGTTGGCTCTAATCGGGTATCCCCGACCACTCATCAAGACTTAATCCCTGATACAGGACTTAAATGAAGTCCTGATCAGTGCCGAGGCTTGTGACCATCCTACCCACCTTCCTTTCATCGACCGAAAGGTTTTGACCAGCTTAAGAAATAAGGACGAATCCCAATTTCTCTTTTGGCCAAACATCCCTCCCCCGCTCGCCCTCCAGTCGCGTAAAGACTTTCGTCAAAACGTTACCGGCGGCCGCAAAGAGAGTGATGACTGACCGAAAGAGTCAGAGTTTTATTTTCAAGGTTCCACATCTCACATACAAACTCCTTACACTACATTCATCAGCATGAATACCGGATGAACTCAATATTTCGGCACCGTCGCTCCTCGTATACATTCGCCCTGGTGGGCTCAGTATTTCGTCGCCTTCGCTCCTCAACAAAAAAGCGCCAGGGATTAGATTAAGCGGTTTCCCTGCGCTCAAACTCCTCTTACCACTTACCAAAAAATTTTCTACTTTGTTGAATCACTTCACCCGCAAAAATTTTACAGAACTAAAGTGTATCAGCTATCCCAAATCGCGCAACCCAAAAAAAGGCTAATATAAAGGGTTTTATCCACCCTTTCATCACAACCAATCCACAGGCTTTTCCCCATACTTACCCACAGGATATTCGTTACTTCCATTCACAATTTCAAAGAACACGGGCCGCTTGAAAAACAAAAAACCGCCTAAGAAGCAATGCTTCCCTAGCGGAAATTAAAGGGCATTACACCCTTTGTTGCCATCGCTCGCTCGGGAGAGAAAAGAAGATACTTTTTCTCTCCGCTCACTCGCTTGGCAATAAAAACGATTTTTTTGCGAGAAGAAACCTCCATTTCAGTGGCCCAAAAATCCTTCATGCCGTTCGGTTTCCTCTCGAACTTCCCCGCACAATGCGAAGAATGGCAGTACCTATTCTATATCCTCGCACATCAATGTAAAGCGCAAAAACACCCCCTGATACAATAGAGCTGGGCTGTCAATCACACCCGTTGGCACTCGTGAGTGAATACAGCACTTACCGCGGAGTAACTGATACCAGAGTAACTAAAATCTCCGTGTTGTCTTTCCGTGCATCCCAAATTCTAAGACCAACGCCACCACGTGACGGAATTTGTTTTACAGTATTAGCAGATGCTACGAGCACGCCGTATACCCACTTTTTATCTCGTGTGTGAATATAATAATACAAGCCGCACACTACCGCTTTCTTTCGGAGGGAGTGTGTGTTATACTTTATACTAAGGTGACGGGAAACCACCTCTTTGCATGAAGTGTGTTTCTCCTATAAAAAATAATCTTAACCCTAATAAGTATATTAAAGCGCAACGTGGCGCTCCGAAAGTTTTAATAACCGGTGGGGCCGGTTTTATTGGGTCAAACCTCGCTCGTGCGCTTCTCAACACTGGCGCGGAAGTTTTTGTCGTAGATAATTTGATAACGGGACGTCTCCAAAATGTCTTACCCCTTAAAAAAGCCAAGCGGTTCCACTTCTTTGAAATGGATGTCACACAGGACTCGTTCTTGAAAAAGTTCTCAAAAATCCAACTTAATCAAATTTACCATCTGGCATGCCCAACGGGCGTCCCGAACATAAAAAAACTTGGTGAAGAGATGCTCCTAACCTGTTCAATAGGAACAAGAAATGCACTCGAGCTCTGTCGTGTTCACGGAGCGAAGTTTCTGGTCACTAGCTCATCAGAGATTTACGGCGCCGCTGATACGCCCGTGCAGGCCGAGTCTTACGAGGGCAGGGTTAATCCTGTTGGTGTTCGTTCTGCTTATGAGGAGGGTAAACGATTTACCGAGGCCTTGGTAATTCACTATGTAAGAAAATACAGAGTTGATGCGGATATTGTTCGTCTTTTTAATACGTATGGCCCCGGTATGTCGCCGGTAGACCAGCGTGTCATCCCGCGTTTTTTGCGTTCTCTTAAAAATGGCCGCCCATTAACAATTTACGGCAACGGCGAACAAAAAAGAACCTTTCTCTTTATTGATGACCTTATATCTGCCCTTACGCTCGTAATGGCGAAGGGTGGGCGAGGTGAAGTATACAACATCGGCGGTCCAAATCCAGTTACTATCAAGGAACTCGCGCAACTAATTTGCAACATGGTTGATGGTTCACCCGATATCCACTTTGTTCCCCACTTTATTGAGGATCACGATTACCGCAAACCCTTACTTACTAAGATCAGGAGACTTGGTTGGCGACAAACTGTCTTACTTAGAAATGGATTGAGGCGAATGATGGAGATGGATCATTTTAAACCGAGAGGATTCGTTGGTTAATGAATGTAATGGAATGTCGGTTCGGTTGGGTTTGGGGAGGGGTTTATTGAATATTTATGGGATCACTTTTTCCTTTTTTTGGCCTTAATTTTATTTTCTGGGGCTTAATGGGCTTACTGCGTCTTTTTTCCGAGAGATTGATGAAAGAGCGGCGCGTAAGCGCGAGACGGATTAACGGTGCTCTGGTTTTACTTTTTGTAACCCTCGTGTCCATAAGTCTTGGAAGAGTGACGGCGACGTCAATACACTCATTTACTATTGTTGGGGAGATGGAGGTCCACGTCACCATTTTGAAGTTTATGTTGGCTTTTTGGTTCAATGGCTTGGCCGCTTTCGGTGCCCTATCTTTTACCCGCACCTTCGGACTAAAGGCTGTGCCGCTTGTTGCAATCCTCTTCTTTTCACTATGGAGCATGTTAACAGCGACCATACTTGATCATACATTTTCCGCAGAGAATTTTTTGTCTGGCTCGATCGTATCAATTCTATTTATTGTGGTACCCGTTGTTTGTCTGCGTCGAGGGAGAGTTCCTAAGATAATTTCCGAACAATCTTTTAGTCCCTTTACAGGTGGAGTTTACCACCAGAGGGTGAGTGGGAACGAGGTGGCGGTGGTTATTCCGGCACACAACGAGTCAAAAACAATAGTCAGAACGATTCATACGCTCACGCGCATTATGAAACCTGAGCAGATTTTTGTCGGAAGTGATGCTTCCACGGATGCAACCGTCACGATTGCACGTTTCCTTGATGTGGTTGTTGATGATATTAAACCAAACTGCGGTAAAGCAAACACTTTGA
>MHRQ01000005.1:12749-23930 GCA_001821015.1 Candidatus Taylorbacteria bacterium RIFCSPHIGHO2_02_FULL_46_13 | reverse complement strand
CGCTGATTCCGAGATTCCGGACGATTATCTTTCTAAGGTTTTGCCGGTCTTCGACGACCCTACCGTGGCGGCGGTTGCGGTGCACGCTCTTTCAAAATGGGAAGATCACTGGCCGCCAAAGCAATCCTTATTTTTTTCCGCCTACCGCATTCGCTTTTACCGAGTGCTCCAAGCGGTTTTAAGATACGGTCAGGCCTGGCGTTATCTGAACGTTGTGCCAATTATACCGGGATTCGCGAGCATGTATCGTTCTGAGGTGCTCAAGCGTATTGAAATAAACGCTCCCGGTTTAGTTATAGAGGATTTCAATATGACCTTTGAGATTCACCACAAAAAACTTGGTCGGGTGGCGTACCTTCCTTGGGTACGAGGTGTCAGTCGCGATCCCCTGTGTCTGCGGGACTACATTAAACAAGTGAAACGCTGGAATTTAGGTTTTTGGCAAACGGTGCGACGGCACGGCATTTGGGCCAGCTTTTTTTGGTGTACTCTCGCGGTTTTCATAATTGAAATGCTCGTCTTCGGTGTATGCTTCCTTGTGCTACCTTTTCTTCTTATTGCGTCCCTTGTTTTTCCAAATGAGTCAAGATCTTTCGCATTTTTATTCGGAGTATCGGCGGCAGAGTCTGTACTTGCTATTATCGCTCTATTGATCATTGCGGATTATTTGCTTACAGCGGCGGTAGCGCTCTATGAACGTAAACCCATTCTTCTTCTGTATGGTTTAGGTTTTATAGTAATCCGATACATTGATAATTTCCTGTTTTTGTACACCTTACCTCTGGCATTTATAAAAAAATCCGATGGGCGGTGGGTGAGTCCAAACCGATAACAAACAATCGTGAACATCTGTTTGCTCAGTTTCTTGTTTTTAACTATAATTGGCGAGCATGAAGACAGGCATACATGCCGCTGTTGGGTTGGTTACTGTTGCCGTTGTTGTGGCGGCTTGGTTTAACCTTAGCAATCAAGGCGTATCCGGTACATCACCGATCGTTAGTTTGGATGATTCCAGAATCCCGTATCGACCGACATTAGACGTGGAAGCCTATGTGATATCCGTTCATATGCCCGAGCGATTTAGTATGCCTCGATCGACGACTGTCTTGGAGAGCACATACGGGTACGAGATTGCCTACCCTATCAAATGGAATACCGAGCTCTTTCCTCCCTACGGCGATTCTCAGTACAATGCGACGCGGGAAAGTTCTCAGCCTGAACGCTATTCATTTTATCCTGATGAAGCGTCGCGATCATATGACCCGGTGATTCAGGTCGAGGTATTTCGCTATTCTCTCGAGAATCTCATTGCCAAAGAGAGAATATCCGGGATGTCGTTGGTAAAACTTAACGGGAAGAGCGGGTATTGGTACGAAGCAAACGATAAACTTTATTTTCTGTTTCCCGCAGACGAGTTTCTCTACAGAGTTACCTACACGCCGTATCGTTCCCGCATCGTAACGGCCGAGGAAGCTCTCTGGCTTATCTCCACCTTCAAACCGTCGTTGCCGATCGAGAGGGAGCATGAAGTACGAAGCATGCTCGTTTCCAAGGATACGCCGGAGAGTACAATGGAAAACAACGTGCGAATAGCTGTCGGCGATACATTTGGCGACTTTACCGTTTCGAAAATACGCCTAGGGTTTCATAATATAAACACCGTAGAGTTCAGCGGAGAAATCACGCTCAAAGGTACATTAATGTACGAGACCGCATTCGGGGCGGGTTTGATACTCAATGTCAAAGGGAACGAGTTTTCAAAGCTACCTCGCGTTTATAGATGGGAGAATAGTCGTCCGGAGGATATCAACGTTGCTACCATTGGGATCAACTGGCCGTCAGTGATATCTAAAGACGATTTTGTTTTCAGCGACGGTAAGTTGTATTCGGAACCTATACCAGCGGAAGTCCTTATTACTAATATTAGGATGTCGGTCCCCCCTCTTGATCCCGTATTCGGGTCCGCCGAACTTAAGGAGGTAAAAAAATTGCCTCAGTAAGGCAAGTCAAATAAAAAAACAGCGAAGCACTCGCTCCGCTGTGACTGTCAGGCCATAAACCACAACTTCTTACTGACCGAACCAACTCAGGTTCTCGGTATCAAGAAAGGAGGATGGAAAGGCAGGTAAACCGTCGCAAGCACTCTCTGGAAGCGCGCCATTTTGGCTATTGACGTCATAATCTTTGACTCTCAACCCGAAATGAAGGTGCGAACCCCCTGACAGGTATTTAGTAGTGCCGAGTAACGTGCCAGGCCACACCTCTTGTCCCTCTTGGATTGTGGTAGGTTCGTTCAAATGCAAATAGCTGGTTGTGAGCCCGCTCTCGTGTTGCACCACGACGACGTAACCCCATCCACCTGGCTGATCGTACTTTTGCTTAACGACCCCACGCATACAAGAGTAAACCGCCCTTCCCTGATCGGCGTTGTCTGTATAGTCATTACCAGTATGGAGTTTCCGGAACGATGAACAGTAGCCGTTCTCCCAATGATCACCAAAGTGATACCCGGTCACCTGTTTAGCCACTCCTGTTATAGGCCAACTCAGCACGGGGATAAACTTGGTGTCGTCAATGTAGAACGTGTTCGCTGTGCTGGACTGAAGGTACACACCCCCAAGAGGTGTCGATTGGCTCAAGAAGTCGGTTATCGGGATGGTAATCCGGTACCATTTGTTAGCCTGCATGGGTCGAAGTGTGGAAGGAAGATAGCTATCATTGATCTGGACGATGTTACCGACAGCACTTCCGTCCGTTCGTGTCAGACCAACATAGAGTGTTTGGGCCGCAGATGTTTTCTTGAACAAGACGGAGAGCGCACTGGAAGTGCCGATGAAAGCCCAGCGCGATTGCAGTTGCACGCCTCCCCATACTGCTGTTGGACTGACGTTGAGCCAATAGTCCTCCCCCGAGTTTTCATGCCACCATGACGTATTCCAGTACCAAACCATGATGCCGGGCCCTTCTTCAACAGCACTACCGTAGTCCGCCGAGATACCTTCGTAAATCGTCGCTCCCGATGAGAAAGAGACCTCATCGAAGAGGACAGTTGCATTGGCACCTCCGCACTCAATGACGATGCTGTTGATAGTAATGTCCACGCAACCGAGGTCGTAGAGCGGCACGCGAACCCATTTCCACATTCCCTGCGGGAATGTGAACGAGTCGGAGTAATCGGAGAGATTCTTTGCCATTATCATCTGGCCGTTCATGTTCATCGCGTAGATAAAGAGGCTCGCGCCGTTTTGTTGGTTATACACGGCCAGGTTGAGATACTGGTATCCCGTTGTGTTGAAGCCGCCATTGGCGTAGAACCGAACTCCGGTCCAGGGGCTAGGAAAAGTTTCCTGGAGCGCCGCCGAACCTTTGAAGGTTGTGGTGTAATTGGTTGTGAAGTAGTTTGGCCACGACCAATCTTGCCAATCCGCTCCCAAACCATCGAGGAAGATGTCATACCTCGGGCTGGCGTGAATGAGAAGGGTAGATGCGCAAAGCATGCCCGCGACGAGAAGCGACTAATGGATTTTATTCATATAACTGACTTTCTGTGTTTCCGAATATGTTGTTGTTTACGACAAAGAACAAAAACTCCCACTCAGGAGTTTGCCTATCCAACAGATAAGCGTTGAGAACTATATCACTTTGAATTACGAGATGCAACAAACGGACCGCATCCTACCTTGCACTCATCAGGCAGCGGATATGGGTATAACCGGATTATAACAATTGTATCGGCATCAGTTTGTTGAAGCATTTCGTAATTCAAAGCGTCTTAAAACAATTCCTGTGGTAGATTTTTACCATATCTCGCCATACCTCGCTACTTTTCCGCCCCGTTTGTAAAAGAAGCGACTACTTTTAGTAAGTCTGGTCCATCTCTCGGAAGATACCAACCGGGTGGCGTATCAGGATAGCGTTCCGGACCCCAGCCGAAAAATGAAACTCCACTGACACCCTCAATCTTTAGCGTTTCCCTAATGTCTCGAGTTAAATCTTCGGCGATTGGCCTAATAAAAAGAGGCAACTCTTTGAAGGCGGCGAGAGAGATCCATACGTTTACTTTGGGATCAACCGCTCGTATCTTCCGAACGAGAGCCGCCCCTGAATCGCGCACCATATTGGGAAGTAGTGGCGTTTTCTTATCCTGTGAGTAGTTGCTGTAAAGATTAAGTATAACAACATCAGCGATGCCAGGTCCAAATGGGTTATCGGAAAAAAAATCGCCGTCCAGCCGGTCCCAGTAGTGCATCCTTATAATAATTGGCCGTTTGGAATCTACTCTACGAACACTATCAGCTGCATCCCTCAGAGAAGATTCATCAATTCTAAACCAGTCGCCATTTGGTAGATTCTCTCCAGCCTCATTTGAAATATCATAGCCATAGATCGCACGGTGCTGTTTAATACTTTGGACATACTCTTCCATCCTCAATGGTTGCCAGATTGGTTTCTGGCCAGGAGAGATTTTTCCTGTCGTGTGGTAACCCCAAGCCGCTTCGTCAGATAAATTTACTATTAATGTTATGTCACGCGCGGCGAGCCGATCGAGAAGCTCGAGCACTTGTTCGGGTGTAGCCTCATCCATACCCCACTCTCCCTCAAGTACCCTGATTCCGAGATTTTCTAGGCGGTCGAGATCTTCGTCGCTCACATTTTCGTTGACCAACTTCATTCCCCACAAAATTGCGGCGGGTGATTGCGCGATATGTTCTTTTGCAGGTTCATTTTTTCCATTTTGGACTAGAGCCGGCCCTTCTTTTATGTTGGAATTGGTGGTCTCAACAATTGTAGAGCCGGATTGCCCTCTCATGAAGTACCACGTGCCACTTGCGGTAACAGCAATTGCCATAGCTAACATAAACACGCGGGCTTTCATAGAATGTATCCTATCTTGTTTCTATCTCCATAAGTTTAGCACCGGATTGCATGTTGGGTCTAGACATGTATAATGCAGATATGAAACAGTTGAGCACGATGTATTTTTCGGTCGTACTGTTTATCTTGCTTTCATTCATTCCGTTTCAAGCGCTTCACGCTGAATTATTGGATCCGCTTGCAAACGGGGATTTTGAACAGGCGGGCGAAACTGCCCAGAGTGCCTACGGCTGGCAGGCCTACGGTTCAAATTACAGACGAGTAAGCCAGCCGCACTCGGGGGCTTGGTCAGTCCGCTTGCAAACAGATAGTTTCAGCGCGCAAGCGGGTGCATATCAGCGACTAGACTTGACCCAAACCGAACCGAAGCCCGTGTTTATCGGAGCTTATGTTAAGGGACAGCGGATTGAAAACTCTCCGGGTGGTTATTTCGGCGCCAGTTTATACGTTGAGGTTCATCTTAAAGACGGTCAAGTTGTGTATTGGAACTCTGTTGGCAATTTTGGCACTTTTCCGTGGCGCTGGATTGGTTTTAACACCGGCACCGTCACGACCATTAACCAGCCGATTGACCACATTTTTGTGATTCCAATTCTTGCAAGCGCTATTGGCACGGCATGGTTTGATGATGTTACCGTAACTGAGTTTGATCCCACTCAGTCGGCGGTAACTCTTATGTTTGACGATGGAGAACTCTCCACTTTGACAGAGGCGAAACCGATTCTTGACGATTTTGGAATAGTTGGATCAGCCGCAATCGTGACTGATAATCTCGGTGAGTCCGGTTTTATGAATCTAGCGGATCTCAAAGAACTTGTCGCGAGAGGTTGGGAGATTGTCTCTCATGGTTTGACCCATAGCGATTTAACAACGATGAGCGAGCGGCGCATGAAAAGAGAGCTGCAGCGTTCCAAGCAAATTCTTGAAGGATATGGTTTTACAATTCGTAATTTTGCCCTACCTTTCGGAGCCTATAATGCCGCAATTTTGTCTGAAGGGGCTAAACTCTACAACTCTATGCGCGCTTATGAACTAGGCGATAATCCTCAAGGTGCATTTCCTTATGATATTAAAGTAAGGAGCGTTGTAAACACTACGACTCTTGCGGAGGTTAATGAATGGTTGGCGAAAGCCGCTGCCGAAAAACGCTGGGATGTGCTGGTGTTTCACTCAATAAGCGAAACTGGTGATGACGCCTACTATGTGAGTCCAGACAGGCTTCGTGGCATCGTTCAGATTATCGCCGACAGTGGCATTCCGGTAGTTACCTACAACACCGGTCTCCAACTCTTTTCAGTAAAGTAAAATATAGGTGAGGTGGTAATAACCCTCAAGGTTTTTTTATATAAGCAGAGTGACAATTAAGAACCCATATTCCACGCGAAGATTGTAAAGCACCCCGCTACAACCGATGACTATGGTATCCAGCAACATGAAATGACGTATCATGAACAAAAACTTATAGTCGCACAAGTAGGCAAGATTTTTCCAGCGACACAAAATTTGTCTTAGCAAGAAATTACTCGCTTTGCGCCCTTTTCGACGCAGATACTCCGAATATTTCCCTCACACGTAACCCACCGCCTAAAATTTTGGAGAACAAGAGCGGTCCTCCAAGCATTCCTCTCAAAAAAATTGCTAAAGAAACAACACTTCCATAGCGGAGAAAGAATACTTTATAGTTTTAGGAGAAGAAACCTCCATATGAGTGGCCCAAAAATCCTTCATGCCGTTCGGTTTCCCCTCGAATTTCTCCGACACCTTCGGAGAGTGACGTAGACATCCTGCTCTCTTCATCACCTGTGTACAACCAGGGAAGCTGCCCATGATATAATAAAAGTTTGATGTCAACGACATGTGCTCACAATGTAACTAAAAAATCCGGAAGCGGACGCCAAATCGGGAAACGACTCGATACATCGGGCGGATTCGGCGTCCACTTCGGGATTCTTGACTTCTAAAGGACATAAAGGACGCTCTCGCGCTGAAATAACCCTCCGTTCCGCTAAACAGTAGAGTATAGTAATCATCGCGAGCAAAATGTAAACTCCTATCCCTGCTATGAATAGATGTGCTATAGCACATCTATTCATAGCAGGTACAAAATAAAGGGTATTATACCGCGGGGCAAGCCCCGCATGAAAAACGCGCTGTGCGCGTACTCACCCGCGGCAAGCCGTGGGGTAGTAAACCCTTTGTTGCCGTCCTCCTCGGGAGAGAAAAAGAAGATACTTTTTCTCTCCGCTTACTTGCTAGGCAATAAAAAAACGGTTAAATAAGAAAAGGACGTGGTAAAAAATACATGGCTTTTGGGGGCTCGACAAAAAAGCCATGTATTCTGTCTGCCTTTACTGCCCACCCACCCTGTCTCCTTTCTTATCTTTACATGATGGAACGTGACCGTAAGATTTTGTTGTTTTTGTTTTCCTATATTAAAAAACGAGGAAAAGTATCTTTATATGTTATGAGGTAGCCTGTCAATAAGCCCTGCACCCGAACAGTACGTAAAACAAAAAATCCAAAAGCGGACGCCAAATCGGGAAACGACCCGATACATCGGGCGGATTCGACGTCCGCTTTCGGATTCTTTCTAAAGGACATGGTTATTACCCTTTTGCGCATATTAGTCATACCACGCGAAATGTAAAGGGGGGGGGTGACTTTTTTGGAGGCATCCTTAAAAACAATCCTCCCACTGAACGGCATAGTAATCATCGCGAGCAAAATGTAAACCCCTATCCCTGCTATGAATAGATATGCTATAGCACATCTATTCATAGCAGGTACAAGGCACACGCTATATATAGTATGATGTGCGCGTTGCGCATATAGAATGTATATGATAAAACGATACCCGGGCTATTCCCGAATCTGCGCTGAACATCACATACTACGACGCTATCGCAGGTACTGAAGTAAGAGCTCGGTGTAAAACGGCACTTAATTTAAAATAATATGAACATCATCACACTTATTCTTAGTTTATCGTTTGGTTTTGTAGGAATCGCGCATGCCGCAACAAATTGTGACGGTCAGCCGAAACCAGCCCTTGAGTGTACAACGGGCTACTCTATAATGTGTATTCCTGTTTCTATAGACCATTGGGGGTGCGGTAAGGAAAGCAACGGATCAATTATTGAGGTCGGAAGTGACGGGACGGTTACTGTTTCAACATCAAATTCTTCTTCAATCACAACCGAAACAGAGGCCGAAGCGTCAACTGGCGGCAACTCGGTTTCTTCCGGTGGCAGTGTCAGAAGCGGCAGTTCAGAAAGCTCCGTACGTGTTATAAACTCAAACGGAACAGATGACGATGAAACAGAAATTGAAGTTGAAACGGAACAAGGCGCCTCAAGCGTTACGATAAAAAATAAAAATGTCTCTACGAGTTCTGTCTCCAACACGTCTAACCTCATACACGTTCGCGCTTCCTCGACGGGCTCATCAGATGACAAGCATGGAGTTGAAATTGAACTTGAAGCAGAGCACGGAAAGTTTTTTCTGAAAGTGAACGGTGCAGAGATACGCGTCATTGATGAGACGGGCGCCCTTAGGGTGAACATACGCGGTTGGGATCCCAAGGAAAAAAGAGTGACTATCACACCAAAAGAGGTTACCACGAATAGCGATCTTGAAAATTTCGTGAAGGTTATTGCATTAAGCGACGACAACATCGTACATCTCTCAATTGCCACGACTACCATTGAACTTGCGTACTCGCAGAGAGCTCGGTTTCTCGGACTCTTTCCTTGGACACTCACGCCGACCGTCACCCTCAGTAATGAAGCAGGTACGACCACGGAAGTTACGGTGAGATTCCCGTGGTATCATGTTTTCTTCAAGAAGAGCATAGATTTTTCTGAAGTTGAGAAAGAACTTGAGCAGGTTCATGAGGATACAGAGGCGACGGGGAGCGAAGTCAATAGGATTGCCACAGCACTTCAGACACTCTCTCGTATTTTGAAGACTAAGCACGACACGGTAAAAAACAGCATCAACAACGTAAGATAAAAAATGGTTGAACGAGCGGCGCGTCTTCCAGATTCACGATAGCGGACACCCGGAGAACGCTTTAAGGAGCGTTTGACAGATTACTTCAACCATGTTTTGCCTTTCAAAAAGGCAAAAAAGTTATTGACATCCAATATCAATTCTATAGGATGGTGAGCATCCGAAAGGACCTTTGTTTCGCGGGGAAACCGAAGCGAGGGAAAAGCAGGATGTATTACGTTTCCCAAACAAACTTTTTAAGATTATAAACTGCCAAAGCACAGTCGTGCTTTGGCAGATTTTGTTTGCTTGGGGCGTGGGCGGTCTAAGCGACAGCTCCGTTCTCTACAAGGTCTAGAACGAAAATCTTGGGGATTTCGTTTTTTCTGAACGAAGCTTCCGCTTGGACTCGCAAGGTCCAAAAGGTCGATAGCGCCTTTTGTTCGGTTGTCCCTTAAGGGATCGAGCAAACGGCGGCAATTATTAGTAATAGAATAAAGTTAAGAACAACTATGAAAAAAGTAATATCTCTAATGGCAGTTGTAGCATTCGTGCTCTCTGCAGCACCGGCTCTCGCTGACGTGAATTCGAGCAAGATTAAGATTGAAACCAAGAGCTCAGGCTCGATTGACAACTACACATCCGCTAAGGCGGAGACTGGTGGTAACTGGGCGGGCGGTAGCGATGCCGGCAAGGGCGGTTCTGGCGGCGACGTTGAAGTTGACGGAAGCGGCGACAACAACAACGGCGGCGCTTCGGCTGGCGAAGGCGGCGACGGTGGCGACGCTGGTATCGGCGGAACGGTGTTGACGGGCGACGCGAATGCGGACGCTGGTACGGTGAATTCCTTGAACACGACAGATGTTGATGTTGATCTCTACGGAGAGGACATGAACAGCTCGGAGCTCGAGATCAAGACCGAGTACAAAGACTGTGAGTGTAACAACATCGACAACACAACAAAGGCACGCGCTCGCACTGGCGGCAATGACGCTGACGGTAGTGATGCCGGCAAGGGCGGCTCTGGCGGCGACGTTGAAGTTGAAGACGGAGACAGCGACAACAACAACGGCGGCGCTTCGGCTGGCGACGGCGGTAACGGCGGCGAAAGTTCTGACGGCGGATGGGTTGAGACAGGTGTCGCAACATCAAACGCTGGCAGTGTCAACATTCTCAATGCGACTCTCGTTCGCGTGAGATTGTAATTTGCCGAGAGGAAGGTAGAGAATCTTTCAGTTTGATTTGATTTTCTCCTCACTCTGCTTTTGGAGGGTCAGGAATCCGTCTGCCGGTTGGCGGAGGATTCCTGCCCTCTGGAGAGCGCTTCTTCGGCACAGAAGTCTTTCCAGAGAGCAACGGGTTTCGGGGGACCCCTAGACTTTTCAACCTTTTTATGTTAGAAGAACGTGGGATTAAAATTGCGGAAATTAGTAAAAAATATAATTACGTAGACTTTTTAAATACACATCTATGACATCAGTATTTCCCAGCAAAACATACGCCGCTTTATGGACAGGCATTGTCTTGACGCTTGCGGTTAGTGTCGGCTCAGTCGTTGTAACGCACGCACAAGTAGCGCCACCGCACGCGTGCACGTTGCCGGCACCACAAGGCTACACCGTCAAGAACGGTACGGCTGGCAATGATACCGTCTACCTTACGAGGAATACGATGTTTTTCGGGAATGGCGGCAACGACAGGGTATTGGGCACTACTGGTAATCATATCCTCTGCTTCGGAAACGGAAGCGACCGGGTTACGCTCGGTCGTGGGAATGTGGAGATTGATGGGGGGGGAGGTAATAACACCATTACGCTTGGAAGCGGAGTCGGTACGATCATAACCGGCGCCGGCAATGACAAAATCACACTAGGAAATGGCGCGCGTACCATCAACGCAGGGCACGGCGACAATAGAATCATTTCGGGAACTGGTATCCAGACCATCACGACCGGAAACGGTGCCGACGACATCTATTCAGGACCGGGAGCCGACATCATCAACGCCGGGAACGGTGCTAATTTCGTTGATGCCGGAGCGGGCAATGACAATGTGATCGCAGGAACCGGTGATGACGAAATTGACGGCGGGCCCGACATTGATACCTGTGACGCTGATGGAGGCTCCAATGTCGTTACCAATTGTGAGTTCTAAGTTAAGCTAAAAAATCATGAACATGATGACATCATTATTTCGCAACAAAACACACCTCGCTTTCTGGACAGGCACGTTCATGGTGCTTGCGGTTAGTGTCGGCTCCGTCGTTGTAGTATACGCAGAAGAAGCGATTCCTCCAGCTGATGTCTGTGCAAATGT
>MHRQ01000005.1:2873-12740 GCA_001821015.1 Candidatus Taylorbacteria bacterium RIFCSPHIGHO2_02_FULL_46_13 | reverse complement strand
CCCCTCCAGCTGATGTCTGTGCAAATGTAGAGGGAGATCAAACCGCCGAACCGTGTGCCGATGTACAGTGTTCTCTAGATGGTGGCACATGGAGCGGTAGTGCCTGTGAACTACCACCCCCTCCGATTCCTCCAACGTGCGGCGAAAGCCAGCATCTTGAAGGTGATGTATGTGTTGACAATGTAGTGGTTGCAGAGGAGTCCGCACCCGAGCCTCAGCTTGAGTTAGCGTCATCAACTGATGGCACCGGAGGACTGTTGGGTGGAACTATCGCGACCGGAGATGCTACCGCAACGACGAGTGTCCAAAACGAACTCAACATAAATATCACGAACCCCGACAGTGAAGGTACCTCTAATTCTTCTGCGCTCACCAACGAAAATACGAATGAGGGAGATGTCTTAAGCGGATCAGAAACGCAATCGTCAACTGGCGAAAATCAGGCTGATGGAGGGGTGAGTCTCGCGACCGTCTCTACGGGGACTGCGGTCTCCACCGCGAGCGTTATCAATGTCGTCAACACAAACCTTTTCAATTCCGAGGGACTCGTTTTGTTCCTTAACCAACTTTTTGGAGGAGGACTCGATTTGCGCGAGTACGACCTCTCATATTTCTTCGGTGCGCCTGTTGATTGCGATACGAACCCCATGATTCTCTCGTGTCGCAATAGCAGTGACCTCAACGTCTTTAACACAAATATGGCCACCGTCACCAACAGTGTCATTGTGCGTTCCTCAACCGGAACGAATACCGCCTCATCCACGGGAGATGGGAGCGCACTGATAGACACAGGCGATGCCTACGCGGCCGCGAATGTGTTGAATCTCGTCAACACAAATTTAATCAACTCCAACTACTTATTGGTTTCGTTCAACAATTTCGGTAATTTGGGCGGAGATATTACCTTGCCTAATGCGGATTTCTTCAAACAGCTTCTCGCTCATGGCGGTGTGTTGCCAGACATGAATTCTAGCTCGGTAATCACGCATAGTGCCAACGATGCCGACTTTACCGGCACGACGACGGCAAACGGAGAGACGGGAAACAATATAGCGTCTACGACGGGGAGCGGTTCGGGAGAGGTCATAACGGGCGATGCATATTCCTCGGCAGATACGTTCAATCAGTTGAACGATACGCAAGTCGGGGGTACATCAGTCTTTCTACTCTTCCGTGTCTGGGGCGATTGGGCGGGCGACATACAGGGATTGCCCGAGGGCATGTCGTGGATGGAAACGCCTGCGGGTATCGTGCTGATGAGTGATGGACCCCAATGCTCAAATAATCAGGATGATGATGGTGATGGTTTTGCTGACTCCGCCGATTCCACCTGTCATACCAATGGTAATGAAAATAATGAATTTACCTACGATCCATACGGTACTTCAGAAAACGCACCACAATGCTCAAACGGCATAGACGACGATAGCGATGGTTTTGTTGACGTAGCTGATCCAAGCTGTTTTACGCAAGATCATGGGGAAATGATCTACCAAGGAAATATGAGAGAGCAATCGCCAAACGGAGAATACAACTCATCTAACCTTGTGGCATCATCAACGAATGTGGCGAATGTTGAAAATGATGTACAAGTGTACGCGCTCACCGGAGAAAATCAGACGGTTACTGAAAACGGCACCTCTACCATAGCGACCGGAAATGCGTACGCGGCGGCAAACGTGGTGAACTTAGTTAACACGAACATCATCGGACGCAACTGGATATTCGCTATCTTCAACATCTTCGGCAATTGGGACGGAAACATCGCATTCGGTCGGCCTGACTTATGGATCGGCGCCATTGCAGAGACGACCAACCCGACGCTCCCCGGATCCGACGTGACGTATCGCTTTACTGTCGCCAACCACGGAGACGCGGATGCGGACAACATCCTTTTGAGTACGGAATTTGATACTGCAATGCTTACCTTTGAGACGCCGGGCGATGTAAGCGCCGCGGCGGATTCAAGCGGGGAAATCTGGAACCTAGGAGGAATTCCTCGAGGAGAAACCCGCGACTTCACCTACACAGCGCGCGTCCGAGATCTCCCGGACGGAACATCAGTTACGGTTCCTTTGCGAGCAACCGTTACGAGCAGTTCGGCCGATAACAACAACGCTGACAACTCTGAAGCTGTCACGATTGTTGTTGCTTCACCTGAACCAGCGCCAGAACCAGAACCGTCCCCGGGCACAGGTGGTAATGGAGGAGGTGGAGGAGGGGGTGGAGGTGGAGGCTCCCCTGCAGCTTTTGGGAGCGGTAATAACACTGATTCTTGGTCTCCCGATCCAAATATATCCGTGACAAAAACGGCGACCATGGGAACATCCACAACAGTTGCGAGAGTGGACTATGAGGTTGTGGTATTCAATGACAAGAATGCGGGACCTGCGTACCGCGGTCTTCTCACCGACACGCTCTATGATCCGTTGGGAGAAGTCATGTATAACCGCACGTGGAATCTTGATACGATAGTCGCAGGAGATTTGATTACACTTACCTATTCGGTTGAATATGGCGCAAGCACCACTCCAGGCATCTATCGAAACGTCGCAAAGGTGACAGGTAAACGCAATTATTCCAATCCGGCTCTCGCGGTTGATATGACGCCAGTTGAAGGTTCAGCTTCTGTTGAATTTGACGAGTTAACCTTGGGGCGCGTTCTCGGTATGGCGACCTCAACAACCGCAATAGCAACCTCAACAATCACCATCGCGACCTCAACAACCGCGTCAATTTCTTCCTGTGACCCGTTGATCTCTTCCTATTTGCGCCAAGGTATGCGTAATGATGTGGTAGAGGTGAAGAAACTCCAACAGTTCTTGAATGAGGATATACAAGCTCATCTGCCGATAACGGGATTTTTCGGTTCAATGACCAATACGGCGGTCAGGGTGTTTCAAATCAAACACAAAAACCAGATTCTCACCCCCTTAGGGCTTACGGTGCCAACTGGCGCGGTTTACTCAGCGACCAAGCGTCAGATCAACACGCTGGCCTGCGGTGGAGTTGTACCACTAGCTGAAGAGAACCTTAACCGCACCGAAACAACCGCGAGTTCAGCGTATATTCAGAAAACGTCTGCGGCCAATCCTCCAGTCGTACAAAAAATAAAGGTTCCGGTCGTGGATACCAAGCCACAGGACGCCAACAACACCGGCGCGCAGAACAATGCAAAGCCGGTCGGCCAGGCAAAAGGAGGATTGAAGAGTTGGCTTAAGACCTTATTTCTAAGGTAAAAACAATATTATTTATGACATTGCGTAAAGAAAAAAAGTCATATACGAGAGACGTTGCTACATTCGCACTAGCGTTCGCCATTCTCTGGTTTGTCGGGAGCCAGAGTCTTGTTCATGCATCTGTCACCATTAACCCGAATCCTCTCTCGGAATGTTCAGATCTTATTGATAACGACAGCGATGGTTTTATAGATTTTGTACCAGTGGTGGGCTCTGATGGGAACGGTCCGGACCCTGATTGTGAAAATATCTTTGATGAAAGCGAGGGAGCTGGTTCTCCCGCTATTTCTGAATGTCAGAATGCGCTGGATGATGATGGAGATGGATTTGTGGATAGCAGTGACCCGAACTGCCACACCGACGGTAACCCAACGAATAGCGACTCGTACAATTCAAACGGCAGTGAATCGGGTGACTTGCCCGTGTGCTGGAACGGCATAGATGACGATGGGGACGGTTTCACTGACTGGGCTCCCCTAGAAGGGGGAGACCCCGGCTGTTCAACGCCCACTGATGGAAATGAGGTGGATGACCCAGTGCCCCCTCCTTCAGAAGTTGAGAACACACTCACACTCTGCACAGATCTGATTGATAATGACGGAGATGATCTGATTGACCTTGCTGACCCGAATTGTTCATCGTTCAGGCCGACACTTACCGTGACTAAAGTTGTTATTAATGACAACACTGGCACGAGTACGGTCAACGATTTTCCGCTGTTTGTCGGCACGACGCCCGTAACTTCATCCGCAACCACAACGTTTACCCCAGGAACCTATTCTGTTTCTGAAACTTCAAATAGCGCGTACGCGGCATCGTTCTCCGGTAACTGTGATGTAACCGGAAATATTACGCTTGTCCCCGGAGACGTCAAAATCTGCACGATAACCAATAACGACGTTCCACCAACAAGCCCGTTACCGGCAGCGTGTGCTGACGGCACAGACAACGATGGAGACGGTCTTACGGATAGCGCTGATGCTGGCTGTACCGACGCTACGGATAACGATGAATCCAATCCTCCCCCCTCTTCTGGTGGAAGTGGGCCGACGAGCGAAGAATCTACCACACCTCCTCCAAGTGGCGGTGGAGGTAACGGTCCTCTGGGAGCTTTGGGTGGAGGTGGAGGTGGCATAGGACTCAGTGCTTCAATAGGAGCGGTGCTTGGTGTATCGGCAGAGCAATGCAGTTCGTATCTCACCGGATACATTCACTACGGTAGAAAGAATGACCGAGAACAGGTCTTGAGGCTCCAAAGATTCCTACGCGATATAGAGGGATTCACCGCCGTCACAGAAACAGGGATATACGACAACGCGTCTCTTGCGGCAGTGCATACCTTCCAGAAGAAATATGCCTCCACTATCCTAACGCCGTGGGGGGCTACGCGTTCTACTGGTTTCGTCTATCACACCACCAGGAAGGCGATAAACGAGATTTACTGCAACTTCACCAAAGATTTCTCGCTGACAGCCGACCAACTTGCGGAAATCGCGCGAATTAAAGCACTCGGCGATGCGTATCAGCCACCTTCTCTAACCACTCCTCAGATGCCCGCAGTTTCAACTAAACCGGATGCTCCGGAAGAAATCAACGCCCCTACTGCCAGTTCAGGAAAAGCAGAAAGCCCCACTGAGTCTGCCGGAGATTCAGCGTTGAACAAGGATAGTCTCTGGAGTAAGATCTGGAATCGTATCTTCAAGCGCTAAAGGGTATTAAATCCCGGAGCCGAGTCCTGCACCCAACCAATATTCGCTGTGCAAACTCTTTTGCCACCCTAAAGGAGAAGAATGGTACACTCTTTTCCTGTCTCCTTCTTCTATTTTCTTTTGTTTCTTCAGCCAAAGTCCCATCCCGCCCCCCGCCCCAACCACTTCAGAGCCCCTAGAACATCTCGAGTTAAAAAAACATCTCTAACCACATAATTACATAAGTAAGCTATAGCTTACTTATGTAATTATGTGAAAATACCTAGTAAACCAGCCAGATGAAACACGGGTTAATAGAGCACGACCACCATTGCCAATTTTTTATTCTAGTTGAAATTCTTTTCGAAGAAAAGTGTCATTCTCAATTTCATCGGCAATAATATACAATAAATCTTTGCCAATCTTAAAATCCGCTTTCAGAAGAGCGACAAAATCCTCGCAATCATACGGGCACACCCACACGCTGTCTTGCAAGCGACGGAATCCGATCGCGACAAGCGTACGGCGGACTTTTTCACGGAGCGTTTTGCGTTCCTCTCTGATATCAAAAATAAGTATTCTCCATTTTTTATCCCACTTGCGCGGGTAAGGAATAGGTTTGTATTCCCCCTCTGATGTTCGAAGCAATTGTTTCCCCTTTTCTGTCGCACGGAAGAAACCACTATGATATTCAATAAGTCCCTGCTTCAAGAGACGCCCTCGAGCAATGTAGATAGAGTTTTTTGATGAAACGTGTCCGCCTTTCTTTTTTCCGACTTCGCGTAAGACACCGCGCACAAGTCCGCCAGGATTGAGAGCCCCCGCAACGGCTACTGCAAGAGTAGTTAGAATAGCTCGCGTAATTTTTGAGTTACGCATTCTGATTTTTACCTGCTGTTCCAATTTCCCCATACTCTCTATAGTACACCACATTATATAATTAAGCTATAGCTTAATTATATAATGTTTGGGATTTTGTGGAGATAATAGAAAGATAGAGAGAGATGTAGGCCGGTTAGAAGTAGGTTGCACTTTGCAACCCTCAGTTCTAAAGTTCTAATGGGGTGCTTTCTTTGTGTTTGAGAGTTAGCGGGTGACAGTAGTTGAGGCAAGCTCGGCCTTGACAGCGACGACTGTTATGCGGCCTCCCGTATCTTGGTAAATCTCATAACCAACTTTTTTGGTTCCGATATCACCACACTGAAAACCTGTTCCGGTCGTAGTTGATAATGCGGTACCATTAAAATCACCCTTTGGATCAGTCGGCAACGCCGCGACATACGTAGATGTTAAGGCATAACAGGTACTGGAGGAAACATCGGATTGTATCAGTGTAATTCCGGACGGCAGATTACCTTTATTATCTGCAATATACTGACCAACCGCATTTAAGATAGTATTTACAGCGCTTACACGTTGCGAATCACGAGCCTGCGCAAACTGGCGAGCTGGGTTGATAGCGATGAGGACGACAGCGGCCAAGATGGCAATGATACCGATGACCACCAAGATTTCAATGAGGGTAAAACCCTTATTTTTCTTCATAATTTTATTATTCTACTATTAAAGCTTGTAAAGTGTAAAGAAAGGTTATTGTAGGTTGGTGAAAATTGATGAGATGCAAGGCGCGGACGAGAAGCGAACCGAGCCATATTCCTATATGGTGAGGGAGAACCGCAGGCCGCAACGCAGCAGATCGCTATTTTCACCAACCTCTTATCGGAGGCCTTTTTAGCTCTTGTTAAGATACGAACTGTGTTACCACCAAACTCAAAAATAGCAACCGTACTAAAGATTCGGGACTTCTTGCCATGAAATGATGGTGCCGTTTGTATTATCGACGGACACTTGCAGATTGGTTACTGTAGCACTCGTGCTTGCCGTAGTTTTGATGAGACTCTCCCCTCCCACAGGGTTTACCGAATGAATCATGCACCTGTCAGACCCTACTGGAACCATAACATTAACTCCGTTATATAATGAATCATTTACCACAGCGATAATCGCAACTTGCACGCATGCACGCGCAAGCTGGTTGCTTACATCCTTTCGTTCAAGGTCAAGAAGGAGGAAGCGCGTGCCGAGACTTCGGTTCCCGAGTGTAAGAACCGCGATGAGCAGTACGAACCCTAAAATAATAACGGAAATGAGCGCTATGAACCCCCCGTTAGAACTCACGGTCGCGAAGCGCGACCTACTTCTAACGGGGCAAGCCCGATCCATTCCGTGATGATATAGATTAATAGAAGACATTATAGGTTTGAGAATAAGGTTCTCCGTTAACTGAAAAAGCAACTGACACTGCATTCGGAGTGCCGATAACCACGGAAGCGGTAAACGCAGAAAAAAATGCACGCTCTGCGGTAAGTAAAATCCAGTCTCTTGCACTCGGAGTAACCCCAGCATTTGATGTCTCAAAGATTTCAATACCTGCATTACCCTCATGGAGCCAAAGGTAGCTCCCTCCAACATTTTTTATTTTGAGCGTATTAGTTGCTGGCAAGGTAATCGCGGTACTGGAGGAAAGTGCCCAGCCGATTTTGTGAAAGACAAACGCCGCTTCCCCTTCTTCGGTTACACGTTGTGACAATTTTTCCGCGCCCGTGATAAGCGGGTACGCCGAAGTGATAACACCCGTGAGGATTATCCCAAACAGCGCAATGTAGATGAGAGTCTCAATGAGGGTAAAACCTTTCTGCATGGTTATGGGCTGTAGAGAATCTGAAAGTTCGGGGTTGATTCTCCGGTTGCGTAAATAAAATCCGGACCATAATCGATATAAGCAGGCTTATTGCCAAAGTTAAAGGTGAGATTGATGCTCTGCATATTTGATGGATCTAAAATATTCCAGACCTGTAAACCCTTACTTGCATCGAGAGTTACCAGAAACGCAAACTTACTTGTTACTCGAATACCAATAACATCGGTGCTAATTTCCTGAAAGCCGAGGACAGGCAAGCCGCCAACCGCTGTGGTGGTAGTCGCCACACCTAAAATATAAAACTCAGGACTGGATGGAACGTTATACCTACCAAAATATAATTTATTTCCCAGAAGGTAAACGCTTGCGCCATTCTGGTTCCCAGAATACTGCCCGCGCGCGCCCACAATTTCGGTGATACTTGCCGGGACAGAAACATTGTAGACTAGCAATTCGCCACGAGCATCGCTGTCTACCGCAAAATACGCAAGCCCATCCCTGACTGTAAAATCATTCGCCGTCGTGTTTATTTCTTCGCTACCAATCTCGGTTGGATTCGTCGGGTCAGTAACATCAAATATATGCAGTTCGGGACCGGCTGTCTCGCGCGAAGTAATATACAGTTTGTCGCCATAATACTGGAGCCGCCAGCCCCACGAAGTTAAATCGGTGGCTGTAATACCAGCAAGATTTCGTTTTGCAAGAACATGTAAACTATTTTTTGCGATGAATGGATTATGCATATCTGTAACGTCCATCACCACAAGTTGAGCGGTGGTACTCGCCATTGCAATAAATGCATATGTCTTTCCAGACACAACATCTTTATATACATCAATATCATTTATTTCATCAATTACCTTCCCAGAAGAATTAAACGAGTTTGAAAAAGTTATAAATAATGACTGGTCAGCAGAAGGGTTGTATACAGCACTTCGCGTATCGGCTATAAAGAGATGAGGTTTAACATCAACACCCAAGTAAGCAATTTTATTTAGTACATCTATAGTGGTTGGTCTACCAGGATTTAAGGAATCGCGCGCATACCGCTGCGGATTGTCCCATGTTGATTCAGGAGGAAACGGATTGCAATCGCCCCCAAGTTTTATAGCGGCGCTGGTACTTGCCACGAGCGTAGCAAGACCGAGATAATGTCCACGGTTCATATCTGATTTCCAACCGGTACCGGTGGCAATAAACTTCATACATTCGGAAATATCGGTGATTGTTGTGCCTGCATCATAAATATTTCCCCCCGCTTGCGTAGTCGTCGCTTGAACAGAAACCGTACCTGCCCAATTGGTAAATGCCCCAAGTGCCATCGCTTCTTGGTGTGTTGTCGTCGTAGACAATCCGTGGCCGGTGAGTTTCACATCCAAGCTTGCCGATTGTCCGCCAAACGAAACGAGTGTCGCGCCAACAAGAAAGGTTACGGCCAACGCAAACGCGACGAGCAATTCCAATGTCGCAATACCTTGCGACAAGGGTTGAGGGTTGAACAACCGCAAAAGGCGGCTGTTTTTCTTATTTTTATCTTGTGGATTCTTTTTCATATTTTTATCTATCCTCTACACCCCTCACCCTCTTTCGTCACCACTCAATACGACCCTGTCCATTTATATCAATGGTGTCTGTTTGAGCGCCTTGCGAAAGAGTGACTATCCCCACGCCCATGGTTACACTGGCTGAAAGTTGGTCAAAAACAACATCAAACGTATCCACGGGAGGAGTCGCACCGTTTTTTACTTCTATCCCAGAATTGCGGGGTGTGGACCGATTGTTTGGATCTGTAGAATCATACGCTGAACCTTCAAATAAAATAATCTCGCTTGGTGTGACGTGCATGCCCTGTGCCAATTGATTCACGTTCGCCAGCGCGCGGGTACGCGCGCCGGTGAGCATCAACACTACAAGGTCACGTTCGCTCTGCACCGTGGAACGACTGATAGAGTCAAACCCCATGATTGCACCCACAGAGACGAGTATGGCAAAAAGACCTGTGACAACCAGGATTTCAATTAACGTAAAACCACCAGCGCTTTTGCGCCGCGCAAAAGCGCTGTGGGGGCTATCTTGGATTGAGGTGTTGTGTAACTTCATAGATAGGAGTGATGATGGAGACCGCGACGAAACCGACGATGAGACCCATGAAAATCATCAAGACCGGCTCAATGGAGCTTGAGAGGTTCTTGACGGTATCGTCCACTTCGGCCTCATAGTGCTCCGCAAGATACATGAG
>MHRQ01000005.1:1095-2833 GCA_001821015.1 Candidatus Taylorbacteria bacterium RIFCSPHIGHO2_02_FULL_46_13 | reverse complement strand
ATGTGAGAAACCATATCGGGAAAGAGTTTGGGGATTTTTTCAAAATGTTGAGAAATGCGTTCCCCTTTGATGACCCCTTCTCGAGTCCGCATACATTCCAGTTTAAAAACCGGATTTGGCGTAGAGTCGGCCGTTACCGTCAAAGATTCAGACAAATTAAACCCGCTACGCAACAGCAGGCTCAACGTGCGGGAAAAATTCGTCATGTTGTAATTTTGCACGAGGCGACCGAAAAGCGGTAAGCGCAGAATGTTGCGTGCAACGAAATATCGAAGGGCATCGCTCTTACGCAAGGCAAAGAAATACGCGACTCCGAGAACAATCAGGCCACCTAGTACATAGAGCCCGTAGGTGCGCAAAAAGTCGCTCATGAACAAAAGCACGCGCGTGGTGAAAGGAAGTTTGACGTTGAGACTTATGAAAATCGGCATCACCTTTGGGAAGATAAAGACGGTCAGAAGAGTTGCAATGCTGATGGTCGCGACCGTGATAAAGGCCGGATAGACGAGAGCTCCGATGACTTTGCGCTTGAGCACGTTTCTTTTCTCCAACTCAAGTGCCAGATAGGCAAGATTTTGGCTTAGTGTCCCGCTCATTTCCCCTACGCGAATGACGTTTATGGTGAAATTACCGAAAATCTTTGGGTAGCGGCCGAGACCCGCAGAGAGCGTGCGGCCGTTTGCGACATCATCAACGACTGACTCCAGAATCTTTCCCCGCGCGCTCGAGCGATTCTGTTTGTGGAGCAGTTGAAGACTCTCCAAAATAGGCACGCCGGAGCGGATGAGAAAGGCGAGACGTTTGGTAAAATGCGTGAGTTCTTTTATGGAAAACCCAGCAAAGAGGGTTGAGGGGGAGGCCTTCTTCTTTTTCGCGGGTTTGGTAATCTTCGTTTTTATAAATTGTCTGGTGAAAACAGCGACTATTCTTTGCAATGCAAAACCATTCTTGGCAGATTTCTTATCTTTGACTTCTTTCGGAACTTTTTTATTTTTCGCGCCATCGATCTTTCGTCTCAACATTCCTCTGACGATATCCACAAGTGATTTTTTTTGAACCGGTTTAGGCAACGACTCTCCTCTTCTCTTTGTTTCAGCCGTCTTGATTTGCGAAATATATTCTTGCACCTCAGTATGCTCAGCGGCTAAATCCTGTTTTTGCTTCATATCGCGCAAGAACGCCTCGCTCTCCGATCGTTTGGTGATAAGCTTTGCAGTCGCCTGTTCCCCAGACGTCTTAGATTTCTTGATAGTAATTTTTATTTTATGCTCTTCACTATTCATGGGTGACTCGGAGAATTTCCGCAAAGGTGGTATCTCCCGCAATCACTTTTCGGACACCCTCTTCAACTATTGTGGTCATGCCGTTTTTGACCGCTATCTGCTTTATTTCGCTTGCAGACCCTTTGCGCAACATGACCTCACGGATTTCGTCGTCCACCACCAATACTTCTCCGATAACGGTACGTCCCTTGAATCCTGTGCCCCCACAAACTTTACACCCCTTGCCCTCATACACATTCCCTACATTCGCAAGCAGGTGCGGAGGAACGGTGCCGGACAGACTCTCTCGTGCTGGAGCCGAGAATACTTTCTTTTGTTTACAATCGGTGCAGATAGTGCGCACTAAACGTTGGGCAATGGCGATGTTGACGGTGGACGCGACTAGAAATGGTTCTATTTTCATGTCCAAAAGACGCGGCAGAGTTGTCGCGGCATCGTTGGTATGGAGTGTGCTC
>MHRQ01000005.1:0-1077 GCA_001821015.1 Candidatus Taylorbacteria bacterium RIFCSPHIGHO2_02_FULL_46_13 | reverse complement strand
TGTCTGTGTCACGAAACTCCCCTACCATGATGATGTTGGGATCCTGACGGAGAATGGAGCGCAGGCCGTCGGCAAACGTGAGCCCAGTCCGCGTATTCACTTGAATTTGCTCCACGCCCTCCACCGCGTATTCTATCGGGTCTTCTATGGTTATGATGGAGTTGTCTCCACGATTGAGAAGCTTAATCAATGTGTAGAGCGTCGTGGTTTTTCCTGAACCAGTCGGGCCGGTGGAGAGAATCATGCCGTGCGGACGGCGCGCCGCGCGCATAATTTTTTCCTGATCGGGTTTTGAAAAACCAATGGCATCCAGCGAAAACTGCGAGGCATTATCAGACAAAAGGCGGAGCACGGCGTTCTCGCCGTAATAGGTCGGGACGATAGACACACGAATATCAACTAAGGTGTCCGCAAAACTGGTGCGGAAACGCCCGTCTTGAGCGGCCTGATGCTCGTCGGTGCGGAGGCTCGTAAGCACTTTGATGCGGGAGATAACCGGTGAATGCAGTTCCTTTGGAAAGGTATACGAATCCAAGAGCACGCCGTCCACGCGGATACGTACCTGCACGGAGTTTGCACGCGGATCAATATGTATGTCGGAGGCACGCGCAGAGTGCGCATGCTCAATCAATGAGTTAACAAGATTTATAACGGACACTTCGGATCCGCGCGCAAGCTCTATTTGTACCTTGGTTTCAGTTGGCATGGGTGCATTACAAGCCTCTAACGCGAGGCGTTAGCCAAAATTATAGATTGGCAGATGGTATCTGGTAAACTTAGATATGTCAACATCTCGGTGACGTTGAAATAATAGCGGAAGTGATTTATTGTAAGGCGGTCGCGCCCTTAATTGCTTGGGTAGAGGTGAAAGCAAGCGGGCAGACAATGAGTTATTTAGTACAGAGTAGAAATTGACGCGCGCTTAGCTCAGTTGGTAGAGCAATCGCTTTACACGCGAAAGGTCGGGGGTTCAAGTCCCTCAGCGCGCACCAAATTGGACTTCGTGATTTTTTGTGGGGGGAAGCAGAGGTTTGCTCGCCGCGCCGTTCGGCGCGGCTCGCAAGGAATTGGGCGGTA
>MHRQ01000004.1 GCA_001821015.1 Candidatus Taylorbacteria bacterium RIFCSPHIGHO2_02_FULL_46_13 | reverse complement strand
TCTTCAAATTCGGAATTGTGGACCCGAGCGGACTCGAACCGCTTACCTCCTCATTGCAAATGAGGCGTTCTACCAGATGAACTACGGGCCCAGAACCATACTAGATTGACATGAATCTTACTTTTTCTCAACCCCTTAGCGCATTGTGCTTCAGAGTGTAGTAGGTTCTACCCAACAAATAAAACTTAAATGTGCTAAGGGGCAAGTGCCAGCGTGATCACATGATCCAAAAATTCAGGCAAATCAGACCCGACCGCGCGAAGAGCTTTAGGCATGAGCGATTCAGGAGTAAGCCCCACCGCAGCAGCATTGTTGGCTTCTAGAAAATAGATACCGCGCTTGGGGGTTACGATAAAATCAGACCTTGAGTAATGGCGAAGCCCAAGCGCACGATGTGCGAGTACCGCAAGCCGTTGTAGTTCAGTCATTTCTTCTGGTGAGAAATTACCCGGACAAATTTCCTGCGACTTTCCTGAATATTTTGCTTCATAATCAAAAAAATCTTTATCTGATGGAGGACGAATTTCAATAGGAAGGAGAGAGTAAATGTCTTTTCCCCGGAAACCCTCTATCACGCCGCAACTTGCTTCTTTACCTTTGATAAATTCTTCTACTAATGCAACCGAAGCAACGGCAAGTGCCTTGCGAATACCGGACTCAAAACTCACAAAATCCCGAGCAATCGTCATGCCAACGGATGAACCAAGATTCACCGGCTTGATAATCGCTGGAAGCGGAACAGAACGAAACGCAGAAAGTATAGCTTCTTCTCTATTTCTTCCTTCAACCCTTACAACCGCGTACATCGGTGTTTTCATCCCCTCCTCCAAAACACGTTGTTTTGTCAAGATTTTATTCATCGCCAGTATGGAACTAAATAATTTTGATCCCGTATAGGGAACGGAAAAATGTTCAAGAATATGTTGTACCCTCCCGTCTTCACCATATTCACCATGCAGAGCATTGAACGCAACATCCACGCCTTTAAGGGCCTGTCCCGGTTTGCGCGAAGCTCCATTGATATGCCACACACCCTCTTTATCAATCAGAATGTCGCGCGGCGTATATTTCGCCGGGTGTAGATTTTTTAAGACGTTTTCTCCCGTCTGCAAAGAAACCTCGTGTTCGCTCGAGGGGCCACCGCGCAGTATCCCAACGGTAATTTTTGAACCTATGTGCATAGCGGAAGTATAGCAAGAATAATGATGAACGCGAGAAGCAATTCCATACCCTTAGTACCGCAAAGCTCTTATCATCTTACCGCCACTGACTGTACGGACTTAACGTTTGTTATCTTTTTCCGAACGGTACTGGTAAGCTCGTTTGTACGTAGATTTTGAATGGGCTACCGTTACATATTTTTTATAACGAAATACTGATGCGGTACGATAGGCAGGACGTCCATCTCTATTCCCCACTTTGGCATAGTTCTTCATATGCTTAAGAATATCCCGAAAACAAAAAAACACAAAAGCCCCGCACGGGGCTTTTGTGTTTTCAGAATTTATTCAGTCTCTTCTTCTTCAGTAGTCTTTTCTTCTTCAGGTTTTGTGTCCTCGTCCATGTTGTAGTTTTAGTTGCTGGTAAAACTAATCGCTATTAACACCAACCACTCCTGACCAGAACCTACGGCAACTACAGTAGCATCTGACAAATTAAAACGCAACACTCAAAAAACCCTGTAAAAATATGGCTATAATAGCTTCTTAATCGTGCGTCCGTATGTCTAGGTTGAATGAATTATCTCTCTCTGTGTTGTCTGAATATGATGATTCTTCATGATCAGAAATCAAGTTGTCATTGTCCGGAGTGGCATCAAGCATGATTTGAGCTTCCTGAACCGCCCGCCCCGCTTTAAGCAGTTTGGGGAGTGTGTCACGATACGACTGTGTTTCTAAATCCGCTTTTCCGCCCTCAAGCGTACTCTGTGCTACGTTCAAATCCTCCTGGAGATTGGCTGTCGTGGTTGCCGATAGATTCGTGGCACGTGTCTGTAAAAGCGCTCGTGTATGTTCATATTCCTTTGAGACTTGCTTAAATTTATTCTCAGACTTCTTTTTGAGAGCTTCAGTACGTCGGGCACTGATTTTTTTCTCAGCATTTATACGTACCTGTGAGACTTCCTCGGCAGAGTTGCGTAGCGTATCAAGCGAGCTTGACGCGCTAGATGGTGTCAACCCCCCTGCGAGACTGATAGATTCCCCTCCCTTTTTGCTCTGTTCCGCCTCCTCCGCGAGCTCTACATGTGCGTCCAGCGATGCTTCAAGGTGAGAGCTTAAATCTGCTGCGCTCTCCGGAGCAATACCCTCGTCCGCTTCAGCTAGTTTTTCTTTGAATTTCGTAACGTGACGAGCCGCTTCGTTAAACAGAGAGTCTTTGACTTTTGCGTCTAAACGCCCTTCTGAAGCGAGCGATGAAACTTCGGAAAGTCGTCGCTCGGCGAGCTGGACTTCAAGATGCGCTTGAGACGCAGCCGAAAAGGCGAGCTTCTCACGTAAGGGTTCAGTCACCGAAACCTTAAGCGAATACAGCAAACTTCCCGGCAAAGAACTCTCAGCGGCATACGATATTCCTCCACCGATAATGAAAATAAAGGAGGTCAAAGCTACATACACAACGGGCCGAGAAATATGAGAAAAATAAAAAGAAAATCTCATCCAAGCAAACTCTGAATAGGCGGGCTTGTCGTTATATATGCGCGAACCTAACTGCTCACGCAATCGGGTACGTTCAAGCGCCGAGAGCTTTTCTCTCTTCATTCGTGCAAATACTGTATGAAATAGCTTATCGTTCATGAATTTATTTTATATGACTTCTCAGGCGCGCAAGCGCTCGAGAAAGACGTACGGCAACGGTATTCTCCCGCTCTCCCAACACTCTGGCAATTTCCTTGACGGTCTTATCCTCAACAAATCGAAGCTGTAAAAGTTGCCTATCTTCATCAGACAGTTTCTGGAATAAACGAAGTGCAAGACGATACTCAGTTTCGGTCAGTGCAGACTCATCAGGATCGGGGAAATCAAAGGGCTCATCATCTTCGTTAACCTGCAACATACTCATTGGCAAAGCTTTTTTCTTTTTCCACTGATCTTTGACGTAATTGGAAGCTACCGTAAACAAAAAGGCGCGCATATAGGTAACTTCCTTTCCCCCTACTAAATACTGCCACACCTTCATAAAAACCTCCTGGGTAGCATCTTTGGCGCGATCTCGATCAGAAAGCTTGAAATAGCAGTACCGAAAAATCTCGTCGGCATGCATATCATACGTCTCTAGAAAGAGCTTTTCCAGCTTAGGATTAATCACCTTCTGTTGTATTGAGACGACTAAATATAGGCATTATTACAGCGTGGCGCATAGCGGCATAGTAGCATGTCTATAAAAGACAATACATAGACTCTAAGCCCGTGGAAGCATAAAGAAAGGCCCTGTTGAAACAGAGCCTGCAAAGCACGAACTCAAAACGAGCGCGCGCATTCACTTGGAACGCGAAAATTTAGTCCACCAACTACTTTCGGGATCACCTGTTTTAGATGAGCGTACATGAAGCACATGGACGATCAAATGCGGGGGAACAAAATCAGGAATGGGTGATGCATCAAATCCCGTCGGCTCCAACCATGAAACGTCCTTGTAAATCATTGCGACCATAGCCATGAATGTGGGAAGTTGAAAATCCGTCAAGGGCCGCCACGCGTATTGTTGGGGAAGCCCCAGCTTATGACAAATTTGCTGATAGCAGACTGCTTCATAGCGATCACGCAAGTGCCACAAGCGTCGTGCATTAGCGTGGAATAGATTGAGAAGTGATTTTTCCACGTATTCAATGGCCTCTTTCGGAAATATGTAAACTAACGCTCGGGGAATGACGAAAGCGTTTCCCCCTTCGTGCCTAATCAAACGTCCCGGCCTTAAACAAGAACCACATTGCCAGCCAGATATCACTAAGCGACTCTTTTTTTGCCTGCTTTGAGACAGCCACTCATTTTTTGCTCCACAGAAACATACAGGTAATGTTAAAGAAACACTGGTCATAAGACCCTCCTTTCTGAGTCTATGGTATCACTGGTTCAAATTTTGTGAAGTGCAGAAAATTCTCTGATGAAAAGAGACGGTACGTGATGTACTACAGGCACAGGGACTATTGAATACCGCAAAGCGTCTTCAATGCAACAAGGTCGTCGGAGCTTAGTTTTTCCCTCTCACTTTGATTGAGCGCATACATAATAGAGATCAGGTTATCATTATGTTCAAGTCCCAAAGCATGCCCAAGCTCATGCGCAAGCACGCGAATAAGCTTTGCTTTGCTGTCAAATTGATAAATCGTTATCCGCTCCCCTTTTGCGTCACGAATATAGAGCCCTGCATCAAACTCTTTTCCGACAAATTGTCCACTATTATATGAATCTATTTTGGCATTTGTTTCTCCGGCAAGTGCATTAACTTCAGCCGTGAGTATGCGAAGCCTATCGGCAAGTGCATTGACCGCAAGTCGCTTGGGTTCAAGGGTAGCCTGTAGCGCAAGTAATTCATTTTTTTCTTGGGTCAGGCGATTGTATTCACTCTTTGATCCGCCACCGCGACCATTGTATGCACTGACATCTGCTTCGTAGGCATCTGCCTTCGCACGAAAATCTGTAGCAAGAGATTCATACTCGGCTGTAGCGGTTTTGTATTGTGCAGTCAGAGCATCAAATTCGGCACGTTTGGTCTTGTACAAAGATTCCGTTTGATCTATGGCGACACCGATTTGTTGGCGATCTTTTGTTTCTTGCTGGCGTTCGTCATACACCAAGTTTATCTGGAGCTTCCCTTTTGGATCATACGTAAACAAATCACGCCCAATGGCCTTTTCCCATATATCGCTTGCTTGGTTTATAGCCTCTAAAAAATCTGTACGACTGAGACCAAACTGTGTATCAAACGTGCTAATACGGTATGCGATAGGGACTTCACATGGCTCTTTATGGAAATAATAGAAAGCAGCGGATGCTGCGCCGGCCAATGCAAGAACAAACACTGCCTGGCTTAGAATGTAAGAAATTTTTCCTCTCTGATACATATTAGGTAGATGCGTCTAGAATAATACAAGAATACAAGATAGGCAAAAGAAAAAGTGACTCAAAAGAAAACCCCGGGAGTATATACCCTCCTAGGGTTGAAATGAAAGAACGATCAGACTGTACTCGTATGGCTTGGTGGCGGATTGAATGTATCGGTAATATCCGCGACACGAGCGTACTTCGCGATAACCTCATCAAGACCACCGCCGTCGCGATAGACTTGCTTGTCTAGGTACGCGCCATCTTCAATGACGCGCCACGAATCGTTGTCAATAACATCGGCAAGCAAAAGTTCGCCTGCATCAGAAACACCGAATTCAACCTTGAAATCTACGAGTTTACATCCCACACGATTCCATGCTGTCTCCAGAGACAGGAAGGTACTCTTGGCAATATCTCCCATCCGTTTGATGTATGCAACTTCCTTGGCATCGCTCAATACCTCGTCAGGCAAAAGTATCAGGAAAGGATCCTGACCCAGCATGTCGGCCGCTGGGTTGTAAAGCCTTAACCCATAGAGGTACTTTTCAGTGGGACTCCACACAAAGCCAATGAGCGGGTCATCACAGATAAGGCTGTGTGCCTTCCATTTCTTACCACTTGTCTTGAGAAAGTACTCAAGAAGAAGTTCTTCAAAGCGACGACCCTTCACAAGACTGGGATTGCGTTTGAGGTATGAGCCGTGTGCTTCGCGGCGAACCACAACTTCGTATGGAAGCATTCGACACCTTGGTGCCCTGAAGGACGTCGGGCCTGTTTGCTCGTCAAACGCGACAGGAATGCCGGCGCTTTTCAGAAGCCGAAAGACATTGCAGGTCGTACGATTGGCAAAGTCCGCTTTGCCTTTCAAGATGTCGTGTTTTTTGCCGTCTCCGGCGGTTATATCCTCCTTCGAAAAAATGTCCACTCTGCTTGGATCTTCCTCCACGGCAAAGACTTGCTTCGTTTTACCCTCCGCAAGGAGCGCTCTACTCATAAGTTTACCTTTCTTTACAATGTTCACGATACGGAAAAGCCGTATCAGCTTGAGGACTTAACCCTCGTTATTCTGTAGGAGATACTACTCAAACTCATACTAAAAGCAACCTCCAAGAAAACTTAAAGAGTTACTTTGGGAGAGAATCGCTATTGAGAGGAAATCGTAATACTTTGAACGACTACGCCCATTACGGGCCGATCAGGACCTTCGGTCGCAACATTCTCAATTTTATGAACAATATCCATACCTGATGTAACCTTGCCAAAAACCGTGTGCTTACCATCAAGAAAATTATTATCAACCGTACTGATGAAAAACTGACTGCCGTTTGTGTCAGGACCTGCATTAGCCATTGCGATAGTTCCTGTAATATTATGATTGGTGGACCCGAGTTCATCAGCAAAGGTATACCCCGGTCCTCCAGTCCCCCATCGGTCTTTCTGCGAGTCGTCCTTACTCAAGGGGTCGCCGCCCTGAATCATAAATCCTTTTATCACGCGATGAAATTTTGTACCATCGTAAAAACCTGCTCCAGCAAGCTTAACAAAATTGGCAACCGTATTCGGGGCCTGCGTTGACAAAAGTTCTAATGTAATATTTCCAAGATTTGTTTGTATGGTTGCAATCATAATTTTGTTTGTAGAAGTTACGGTACTATTAGTGTTTGATGGGGTTGCCGTGGTTATTGCATCAGTTGTTGTAGATGTTTGGGTTTGTGCCATTGAATCTTGCTCGGTAGGCTGACTCTTCTCTCTCGTAAAGAAAAAATATCCCCCAACGATCAACACAACGATTGCTAACGAAATATAAACTCTTTGCATATGATTTAGACGAAATCATGTCGCGCAATCCGATTTAGCGAAATCGTGTCGCCCCCATGTCCTTTAAGGGGCGATGGCGCGACGCTTTTAATGGC
This sequence comes from Candidatus Taylorbacteria bacterium RIFCSPHIGHO2_02_FULL_46_13, assembly GCA_001821015.1. GTDB lineage: Bacteria > Patescibacteriota > Minisyncoccia > Phycocordibacterales > DSPV01 > 2-02-FULL-46-13. The sequence continues at coordinate 4,913 of MHRQ01000004.1, read as the reverse complement.
AGTTCATTATAACCTATAAAAATTTCGCTAGCCAAGCTCCCAAACACCTACCCCTATCTTCTTGTCCTGGTATAATAAAGTTGTGAGTTTACGTGATGAATTACAAAGTTTTTTCAAAGGCGACCTGGATGATTCTCCGAAGACGCTTGAGATGTACAGCCATGATGCCAGTATTTTCTCCGTGCGACCTGCGCTTGTGGTATATCCTAAAGGTGTAGACGACATTAAGAAGCTTGCGCTCTTCGTCAATGAAGCAAAACAAAAAGGCAGAAACATCTCGTTAACGGCTCGCTCAGGAGGAACGGATATGACTGGCGGCCCTTTGAGCGAGTCAATTATTATAGACATGACTCGCTCTTTCAATCAGATAAAAGAAGTAGGTGCGGACTTTGCAGTAGTACAACCTGGTGTGTATTACAGAGATTTTGAAAAAGAAACTCTCAAACATAACCTTATTCTGCCAAGCTACCCCGCATCGCGTGAAATTTGTACGGTTGGAGGAATGGTGGCAAATAACTCCGGCGGAGAAAAGACTTTGCAGTACGGAAAAACAGAACGATATGTACGAGAACTTAAAATGATTTTGCGAGATGGCAATGAATATACGTTCAAAAAAATTACAAAAGAAGAACTGGAATCAAAAATTAATGCTGGAGGCGTTGAAGGAGAAATATACAAAAATCTTTCTGCACTTATCAAACAGAATCAAGACATACTCACTAAAGCAAAGCCTGACGTCACGAAAAATTCTTCAGGTTATTTCCTATGGAACGTGTACGATCCAGCCGACGGTACGTTTGATATCACCAAAGTCATTACCGGCTCACAAGGCACGTTTGGCATCATCACTGAAATTACGTTTGCACTTGTTAAACCAAAACCATTCTCACGAATGCTTGTCATATTCCTCAAAGACATTAAGAGACTTTCTGAATTAACTGAAGCAATTCTCGTGCACAAACCAGAAAGTTTTGAGTCCTATGATGACAACACCTTCCGACTCGCCATCAAATTCTTTCCTGAGATGATACACCGCATTAAGGGAGGCATGCTTCGCATTATGCTTAGCTTTATTCCCGAACTTTGGATGATTATGACGTCCGGCATTCCTAAACTCGTACTCCTTATAGAATTTACTTCTGATACGGTGGAAGAAGCCACCAGGAAAGCAGAAGCGGCGCACAAAGCGCTTCACACTAAATTCACGTACAAAATGCATGTAACCAAAAGCGATACCGAGACGCAGGAGTTTTGGGTGGTGCGCCGCGAAAGTTTCAACCTTCTGCGTAAACATGTAAAAGGTCTGCGTACTGCACCCTTCATTGACGATTTCGCGGTCAACCACAAATACCTCCCTGAATTCCTTCCAAAACTGTACACAATCCTCGCACGTTATTCTCTTATCTATACCGTTGCCGGACACGTTGGCGACGGGAACTTTCATATTATTCCCTTGATGAAACTCGCCGACCCTAAATCAAAAGACATCATCATCAAACTCTCACGTGAAGTATATGATCTCGTGCTATCATACAAAGGAGCCATAACGGCGGAGCACAACGACGGGCTCATTAGAACGCCATTCCTCAAACAAGCCTACGGTGAAGAGGTCTATACTTTGTTTGAAAAAACAAAGGAGATTTTTGACCCCAATACGATATTCAACCCCGGCAAGAAAGTTGGCGCGGATACGAGGTACGTGCTCGCGCATCTAGATACAAGAGTCTAAAGGTATTCACTTGTAAAATGTATGTATACTAACTTTACGCTATAGCGTAAAGTTAGTATACATACATGGTGATTGACAGTAGTGTGAATATATCCTAGTGTTGTCAGCAGAAACGAATTAACCACACGCCAGTTCACTGGGGTTAGTTCAAAAAATTAACTGAACATTGAAAAGGAGTTCTCATGACTGCGATTAAACTTATAAAAGGGTTACCGAAAGTACCTGCTATTCACCCGAAAGACGACTGGCTGGTCAGCCTTTTGCTGGAATCAAACTTAATCACATCAGTGCAAGCCCAAGAGGCACGCGAGGAGGCCAAGTTGGCTACCCCTGATATCAGCGCAGTGGACCTGCTACTTGCAAGCAAAATGGTCACCTCGGCCGATGCGGCAAAAGTGAAAGCCTTGCATTTCGGAGCCGAATTCATTGATCTGAAAAAAACACGACTGGATAGTGACGCGCTGGCAAATATCTCCGCGGTGCGAGCTCATGCCTATCGTGTGATTCCAATCCAAACATCAGGTGACATCCTCACCATTGCGATGGCCGATCCCACTGATCTCAACACCCTTGACACTTTTTCTCATCTGCTGAAGATGAAACTGGATGTTAAAGTAGCCTCCGAAGATGATCTTCAGTGGGCGCTGGACAAGTTCTATTCCTCCGGCAAGGAGGAAGGTGAGGACCTCCGAAGCGAGCTGCGTCTCGCTTGGACGTAACTGAAACAAAAGGCTGCAAAAACCCCTGAATGCTCGAGCACTCCTCGAGCATTTTTCTTTTGAAAAAAATCATCTTGCGGGAAAAAATGCGGCGAGGAGAATATATTCGCCGTGTGCATGCATCATATTTAGCCGCTATCGCGGTTAAATATGATGCAATTATACCCTATCACAATACTTCCTTCATATTTCAAGAATGACAGAACAACGATGAAATGTTCATGAAGAAACAAACACACAAATACTGGCTTGCGAAAATAGCCTTTCTGGGTAAGCTAAAGGTCAGTGTTCTTTGACAGGACCCAAAACAATAAAGGGTATGAGACCCTTTGTTGCCGTCGCTCGCTCGGGAATGAAAAAAAGATTTTTTCATTCCCCTCGCTTGCTAGGCAATAAACGAAACAACCAAAAGAAAGGAAGATTCCGTATGAAAAATCTAGCTCTGGATGCATTTTTCCAAAAAATGGAGGCAGATGGAATGGCACTGGCATTTAAGGATGTCAGATTGAAATCGGGGTACTCGCAGGTTCTACCTCCAGAAGTATCAGTCCGTACGCAATTCTCTCGAAAGGTAACCCTAAACTCCCCTGTGGTAAGCGCCGCCATGGACACCGTGACCGAAAGCACTATGGCAATCGCTATGGCAAAAGCCGGTGGTATTGGTGTTATTCACCGTAAGTTTGCCACTCCTGCCCAACAGGCAGAGGAAGTAGAACGCGTCAAGTTGTATCTCAATGCCATTATCAGCAAACCGATATGTGTGTATGAAGACGACACTATCGAAACCATCGAGTCTCTAAGGGAAGAAAAGATGTACTCGTTTCAGAGTTTCCCCGTTCTCAACCGACAAGGGAGACTTATCGGACTCTTGACCAGAAACGACTTTGATCTGTGTCAGAACGTTTGCTTACCGGCCCGCGAAGCAATGACGCAAAAACTTATCACCGCACCAGTTGGAACGACTCTTGTACAAGCGTACGCACTCATGATTAAAGAGAAGAAAAAAGTACTGCCGATTACCGACACCGAAGGTAAAGTCACGGGCATGTACATTTTCTCGGACGTCAAACGGGTTATGGAGGGTAATTCTCAAAGTTACAACATAGATTCGGCAGGACACCTCCGTGTAGCTGCCGCAATCGGTACCGGCGACTCGGCGCTCGGGCGAGCAACACTGCTTGCAAATGCGTCAGTTGACGTCATCGTCATTGATACGGCACATGGTGATTCTAAACCAGTCTTTGAAACCCTCAAGGAAATCAAACGTGCATTTCCAGACATTGATGTCGTTGTCGGAAACGTGTCTGAAGGAGCGTCCGCAAAGCGTCTCGTTGACGCAGGGGCAGACGGCATCAAAGTCGGTCAGGGTTCAGGTTCAATCTGCACCACAAGAATGGTCGCCGGCATTGGCTGTCCGCAGGTAACGGCAATCTATAACTGCGCTAAGGCAATTCAAGACTCCGGGGTACCCGTGTGCGCGGACGGCGGCATTGAGTATTCAGGCGACATCACCGTCGCCATCGGTGCAGGCGCACACTCCGTTATGCTTGGCAATCTGCTCGCCGGAACGGAAGAAACGCCGGGCGAAATCATCACCATTGATGACATGCGCTACAAACACTATCGTGGCATGGGCTCACTGGGCGTCATGATTGAAAGCAGGGAGTCCAGAAACCGCTATGGCCAGACGAATCTGGGAAAAGACAAGCTTGTCCCGGAAGGCGTTGAAGGCGCGGTGCCCTGCAAAGGACCGGTGGAAAAATCCCTCTACCAATACGTGGGGGGGCTTAGAAGCGGCATGGGCTACGTTGGTGCACGGACGATTGAAGAACTGCAAGAAAAAGCGGACTTCTATCGCATCTCCTCGGCCGGCTTGGCTGAATCACATCCACACAACATCCGCATCGTCAAAGATGCGCCAAACTACTGAAAGGAAAAACTTATGAAATTACCGAATGCGCCGGCTGTCTTCGCCATCGTCTGCACCCAATGGGGAGACACAGGCAAGGGCAAGCTGGTTGATTACTACAGCGATTGGGCAGACATCATTGCCCGCGGCACTGGCGGCGCAAACGCTGGCCATACTATTGAAGTTGGCGGGAGAAAACATATCTTCCACCTCGTTCCATCGGGCATACTCCACGATGACAAGATTAATATCATCGGCAATGGAGTGGTGTTAGATCCACGCACGTTGGTGGAAGAAATCAAGATCCTCCAAAGTGAGGGCATTGATTGCGCCAAACGCTTGATGGTCGCCCTCAACGCCAAGCTCGTTTTGCCTCAGCATATTGTCCTAGACCGCGTGCGTGAGAGCGCAGCGGGAAAAGGAAAAATTGGCACCACGGGGCGTGGCATCGGGCCGGCATATGAAGACCACTACCGTCGAATCGGTCTGGTGGTCAATGACCTCCTCAATCCTGACATCTTTGTGACTAAGCTTAGGCATAATCTCAAAGACTTTG
>MHRQ01000003.1:3332-5970 GCA_001821015.1 Candidatus Taylorbacteria bacterium RIFCSPHIGHO2_02_FULL_46_13 | reverse complement strand
CGACATGCCCAAGCTCGCTGTCCTCACTAGAGCGCTCTGACGCGACAACATTTTTGATTCTTGATGCTACGGACGAAAGCACCGTTGTGAACGAATCGCCATGAGCATACATGGACTCAAGTTCCTCAAAGTCGTGCGCATTCGGATGTTGATTTGATACTGGATTGCTCGTGTAATCCATGCAGGTATTCAAGTTTGTATTGGAAAAATTCTCGTCCTGGTGATCAAGTCCGAACGTGTGCCCAACTTCCTGACAGGTTACCAGATTCCTCCACGCCACGGTGTTGTATTTCGCAGTATTAAAGTACGTATCATTGAGCTTCACCGCTCCTTGAGTAATGTGCTCACCTCCCGTAACCCAAATCTGCGCGATACCCAGCCACCCATTATTGCCATATTTAGCGTTGCACACTTCCACGCGTCCATTTGTCGGCTTGCAAGATCTACGGGATGAGAGCCCTGCTACTACAGTCGTATCCAATACGATAGAAACGGTCCAATCGTCTGACGCGGTTCTCAGTACGCTATCCCACGCGCTTGAGACGTTGTCACCGAGTTTGAGTGTGAAAGGATTGGACTGGCGAGCCCAATGATACGGGCCCCATGAATGGAACGCGAACGCGGTGCCTACTGTTGCCAATAAACCGATAACGGCGCCGACTATAATAATCTGTTTCTTCATAGTTTTTAAGGTTATTGTAAGCAACCCAATTATACTCTTCTGCTAAGATTGTCAAGCTACTCCGTGTGTAAACCCGGAAAGAGAAACGGCGTTTTGGTTTAAAACCCAAACGCCGTTATTCTCTCTACGTTATTTCTTTCTGATGATTCTGACGAGAGTATTACTCTGAACCACCGTGCCTTGCTTTGAGGGCATTTGAGAGGGCCACAAATGCGCGGGCTTGCGCATTGAGCACACCACCAGCATTTGCTGATACTCCCGCATTTGCTGAGACATCAGAGGCGACAGAAGCCTCGTCCACAACGGTCGTGCGTCGGACGAATATTTCGTACCACGGGAATTTCACTTTCACCTTTCCCTCTGAATCAACAGAAGCCTTGAGTGTCGGCTTGACTGGAAAGATACCGAGAAACTTACCATTGTATTGGTAGTCCACTTCAGTACTTCCCGGCTCCAATTTGATGAGCTTCACGCGGGAATCGGAATCGGCGATCTGCTCGGCAAGGGCTTGTAGTTCCGCGGCAGAAGAGATAGAAACTGACGCGACAGAGATAATTTGCACTGACGTAGTGCCAAGCGCTCGGCCATGTGTTTCTATTTCAATTGGTTCAAAATCCTCGCCTTCTACTCGCGCATTGAGTGTCGCGGTTGCGGATGCCTGGACTGGAAGTCCGGTCGCTTTACCGCTTGCAGATTCACGCGATGTTTCAACTTCAACTTCGCCTGAAACAGACGCGTCCGTAGAATTATCGGATTTGACGGTTGTTCCTACCCCTACACCAACCGATGTAGAAGCGGAAACGCTGAGCGTAGAGACAAGCAGGGCTGATAAAAGTCCTAGAGAAATTAAATATTTCTTCTTCATAGTAATTATATTAACTGACAATAACCGACACCTGCTAGAGTAGCATGAACGTGTCTCGGCCACCAGAGTGGTAGGCCTACAGTACAGACGCACCAGACGCACATTAATTACACATGAAAAAAATGAGCACCAAAAGCCCGTGCCTCAAAAGAGGCGCGGGCTTGCGCGTTGAGAGCGATCTGATTCTCTAACGGCTCAAATGCGAACTCTAACAAGGTCGGACCTTGTTAATACCTCATGCGGGGCTTGCCCCGCGGTATAATACCTTTATTGTACACAGGATATACAGAGTTTATGCACCACAAAGTGGGGTATTGCTTGAATATTATTTATATTGTATAATTTTACTGGCTGATTCCCAGCCCGAATTCAAGTCTCGGTGTTGTTGAGAAAAATTCACTATGCCATAATTTCTATGTTGAGACGCATTACTAAAAAATACCTCATTCCTCATAAGGAAAACAATTTCCGTCCCTACCTTCTCCGGGGGATGGGGGTCTTTCTCACGTTGGTGTTTGTCCTCGGTGCTTTTTTTGCTTCAAACGTATACCGCATCATACTGACCACAAATGATTTTCTTGCGGCGATATTACCGGCGGTGTTGGTTGATTTGGCAAACGCTAATCGGAGTTCCTATGATTTACCGTCTTTAACGATAAATCCCCTACTTGAGCAAGCCGCGCGTCTGAAAGCAGAGGATATGGCCGCCAAAAGTTATTTTGCCCATTACAGTCCCGAAGGTGTCAGTCCGTGGCATTGGTTTGGCGAGGCTGGTTACACATTCGTCTACGCGGGTGAAAATCTCGCCATACACTTTGATGACTCTACCGCGGTCAATGAGGCATGGATGAACTCGCCCGGTCACCGTGCCAATATTCTCAACAGTCATTTCACCGAAATCGGCATTGCGACTGCCCGAGGCATGTATGAAGGGCAGGAGACCACGTTTGTCGTCCAAGAGTTCGGAAGCCTCGCGAGAGAACCCCTAGTGACTAAGTCTCCTGTGCTGCAGGTCTCTGACACGGAAACGCCAGTTCGGAAAACGGTCGCGGTTGTAGAACCGAATGTTGTGCCCATTGCATCCTCAACCA
>MHRQ01000003.1:0-3310 GCA_001821015.1 Candidatus Taylorbacteria bacterium RIFCSPHIGHO2_02_FULL_46_13 | reverse complement strand
GATGTCGTCGCGGTAACTTCAACGAGTGGCCTTGCTGCATCAGTTATCTCGCCGGGGAATCACGCGTCTTTCTTTGAACGATTCATCACCAGTCCCGCAAAAATTTTGGCGCTTGTCTACGCCTTCATCAGCGCGGTCCTTCTCTTGACCCTGATTTTTGTACTTTTTGTACGTCACGAGCGCCGCGGTTGGCATCTGCTCTATATTTTAGTTCTGCTTTTGGTGATGGTGAGCGTGTATTATGTCTATAAATTTTCAGCGTTTTCTGCTGTTACCGTGTTGTCCGGAGTGTGATTTCTTCATACCGCAGAATACCCCGTCGGCTTGTCGCGGGGGTAGGACGAGTGGGGATTTATTTGTACCAGAGGAGTTCACGTTTGTCGCCTTTACTTATACACCGTTTTGGCTAGTATCTGGTGTGGAACACCCACAACCCGGCCGGGTTTTTTATTGCCTAGCTCGCCCTAACACCAATTTCACTGATACCCATGTATCGGTTTATTCGTTCTCATATGTTGCACCTATTCGCACAATGATTGTCTGTTATTAGGTAACATTGGTGCGAGGGCGAGTGAGGGAAGAGAAAAAATATCCTCTTTTTCTCTTCCGAACGAGCAACGACAACAAGGGTTTAAAACCCTTTAAAGAAAGAATCCAGAAGAGAGTACCAGATTCTAGGCGCGATAGTATAACGTATGCGCCCCACTGGTCTTCTCTTCTGGATTTTTTGTCGTTTCTCGCGCTTTCTGTTAGGGTGGTGGTATGGAAAGCGTCGTGATTCTCTATGAAGACGAAGACGTATTGGTTATAAATAAACCGTCTGGTCTTGTCGTGCATGCTGATGGGAAGACTACAGAGCCGACGCTGGTTGATTGGCTCCTGAAGCATTATCCCAGCATTGAAGGTGTGGGAGAACCCCTGGTAATTGAAAATTCAAAACACAAAAATAAAATTAAACGGGGAAATGAAGAAATCAGCGAAACATCTGAGCTGGTGCATCGTCCGGGGATTGTGCATCGTTTGGACCGGGAGACTTCGGGAGCAATGGTGGTGGCCAAGACGCAGAGTGCGTTTGTGTATTTGAAGAAATTGTTCCAAGCACGCGAGGTGCATAAAAAATATCATCTGTTCGTATACGGCGAACTCAAGGATGACCGCGGGACGATAGATCGTCCCATCGGGCGCAGTCCGCGTGATTTCCGTATGTGGTCATCGGGGCGCGGGGCGCGCGGAGAAATGCGCCCCGCAGTAACGTGGTACCGCGTGCTTGCTCGTAAAAATGGATTCAGTTTTGTGGAAGCACAACCTCGCACGGGACGCACGCATCAGATTCGTGTGCATTTCAAAGCAATCAACCATCCGGTGGTAAGTGATTCGCTCTATGCGTCCAAGCACAAACCAACACTTGGCTTTACCCGCACAGCTTTGCATTCGTATGCGATTAAATTTACTGGTCGGGGAGGCAAGGAAATTTCTGTTACTGCAGAATACCCTGAGGATTTCAAGCATGCGGTTGCATTGTTGCAATAACTTTTTGCAGTTCTATAATAGGTTTAGATTGGAGGTGAGTTATGACTGAATTATCACCATTACCAGCAGGGTCTGCAGGCCGTTTGCGCTCTGATTACAGCGCGAAAACTATCGTGGCAGCGGTTCTCAAGCACTGCAAAACAGCGAAGGAACAAAACAGGTCCTTTTTAGGGCCAAAAAAGACTGGAGGTAAGTAACATTGCCTCGTGGGCTCCGATTTCAAATCGAAGCCCATTTGTTTGCCTGTTTGGCCGCGATATGTTAAATTGGAACACTCTTTTTAGCTATGAAAACCGCCAACATTTTAGTTTCACCGGTCAATATGGACGAGCGCAAAAAGCTCGGTGTTCGTGCTGGCGATACCGTTCGCGTGACACAGAAAATCGTTGAGAAGGCCACCAAGGTAAAAGGGAAGGGTAAAGACAAAGGTGAAAAAGAAAAAATTCGTTTGCAGGTTTTTGATGGTTTGGTGCTCGCTGTTAAACACGGGAGCGAAGCAGGTGGTATGTTTACCGTGCGTAAGAGCATTGATGGTGTCGGTGTGGAACGCATCTTCCCTTTGTACTCACCCATGATTGATAAAATTGAAATCGTTCGTCGTGCCAACGTGCGCCGTGCAAAGCTCTATCACATTCGCGAGAAAGCGGCAAAAGAAATTCGCCGGCAAATGAAAAGCGAATTGCACGTAAGCGCCCCTTCAGAAGATAGTGAGACACTCGTTGTTCCTGAAGCCGTGCAAGCGGCCGCTGCCGCAGATGTTGTGGCTAAAGCCGAAGTCAAAGAATAAAAAGAGTCTCTAGACTCTTTTTTATTAATAGTAATTGGTAGACGCTACACCCTTGAGGTAATATAATTACCCAATGGGGAAGCGAGGCCCAAAACCTAAAGGAAAGGTGAAGATCAAATGGTCTTCTGATTTTGCCTATGCAGTTGGGCTTATTACTACTGACGGTTGCTTATACAGACACAAAGTGTGCGTCAATCTTACGTCTAAAGATCTAGAAGTAATTAAGAACTTTCAAAAAGCTTTGCACCTTGAGAATAGATATAAAATTGGGAGAAAATCGAGAGGGGCAGATCCTGACGACAAAAAATACTTTGTGATTCAAGTATCAGACACGTCACTCTATAATTTTCTCAAAGGAATTGGGATTACGCCTGCCAAATCAAAAACTCTCGGCCCAATAAACATTCCCGACCTTTTATTCTTTGATTTTTTAAGGGGAGTTTTTGATGGAGATGGATACACATATTCCTATTGGGATCCACGTTGGAAATCTAGTTTTATGTATTACATCGGTTTTGTGTCTGCTAGTCTCGCTTTTGTTACATGGTTGCGGAATGAGATTTTTAGCTCCGTTGGTGTTAAGGGGCACGTCACAACAGCGAAAGGAAAAAATACCTATTATCAGTTAAAATATGCAAAGGCAGATAGTATTAAAATTATTCGGAAGATGTACTATCAAAAAAATGTCATGCATCTTAGCAGGAAATACTTGAAAATAAAGAAGATGTTGGATATAGTTGGCGAACGTTTGTAGTATGCGCGGGTGATGAAACTGGTAAACATGCACGTTTGAGGGACGTGTGCCGTAAGGCTTGGGAGTTCAAGTCTCCCCCCGCGCACCAGTAGTAACTTGTTCGGAATTAGGAATATGGAGCGATTTTGCGGAAGCCAAAATCGCGCTTTGATTTTCGCCAAAACCCTTTCCGCCTACGGCGGAAGCCGTGAAATGATTTTCGCCAAAACCCTTTCCGCCTACGGCGGAAGCCGTGAAAT
>MHRQ01000002.1:2926-5717 GCA_001821015.1 Candidatus Taylorbacteria bacterium RIFCSPHIGHO2_02_FULL_46_13 | reverse complement strand
TTGCAAAGCAAAATCCGCTCCTCTTCCCTAATCCTGAAAATGTCTCTACTTGTGCGCCCGGAGGGAATCGAACCCACAACCATTCCGATATAAGCGGAACGCTCTACCATTGAGCTACGGGCGTATCTTTATACTATAGCGTACTTCTCCCGAATGAACTTTAAACCCATGGTAACGTAGTCATAAAGTTCTCGGCTATAAACTCTAACATGACACGTTCCGTGCCCAAAACCATTTTTATAGGTTATGTCTAGCAGATTTGAATCTTTAATCCAAGGTCGATGGAATCTCTTTCTGGAAAGACCGATCTCCTTAGACCAAAAGAATCTCCTTTTCAACATTCATATCTTTATAAAGATGCAAAAGGACGTGCATTTTTTCTGTCGAAACTTTAAACAACCGAATCCATCGAATAAAATACCGAAGTACCGCGGGGTCGGTATTGGATATCATAATCGTACCTGGTGAAGTTTTTGAACCCTCTCCCCAATATAAAAAGAAGCCGCCGATCAATAATTCCCTACCGCTGAGCATTCTAATATCCGTTTCTATTTTTGAGTATGCCATTTGATTTTTCGCTTCGCGTTTTCTTTTCATCGTCGCTCGAAAATTTTCTATACGCCGAGGATTATCATCTCATAACTCTTTAATACCTTGAGGTGTTAAAGGATATTTATCAAGCCAACCACTCAAAGTGCTTTTACTTACCTTGAGTTTATCTTTGATCTGGCTGTAACTATAGCCAGCAAGGCGCAGGGCAACTGCATCACTATGATCTTTTTCTCGTCGCTTTGCCATATATGAACCTCCAACCTAAGGTCATTCGAATCAATTATCTCGGGGCAGAGCCCCGAGGTATGACCCGAGGCTTCGCCGCATAATAATCTTGGAAACCAACGGTTTCCAAACTTTCCTTAGCGGAACCGCGCGGCAGAGCCGCGGGGAAATCCGCTTCGCGTAATTGTAACTCAAACATACGAGTAATACAAAAGAAATCGGCTGCGAAATTGCTATATACCAAAACGTCTTAAAACTAAAAGAACGCCCCCGCAACTTGTGGAGGCGTGTACAAGATAGTCTAGTGACTCCCTGTTGAACCATGATTACCGAACATTCGCTTTGACTTTGGCAAATCTTCAAAATTCCTTACCGGTACCAGTGTGGGGCGAAAATCCCCGCCCGGGCCGTGGAATTTAATCTGCGCCAGCTTTTGCCCACTGGTTAAGTGAAATGTTGAACTTTCCTGATTGCAAATTCCAGTAACGAACTCTCCGCGGAAACCGGGGTCAATGGGGATTCCTTTGTGAGAAAGAATCAAACTATTCCCTGCTGTACTTGTGCGCGGCCAAACTTCAGCATACCAATTGGTCGGCAAGCCAAGCACGACGCCGAAGCCTATGATGATAGGATGTTCTGGACGGCAAATCGGATCAAGCCTATAAGAATATCCAGACCCAGCTCGCCGAAAAAATATACCTGGGATAAGTTCTTCGGAACACTCGGAAAAGTCGCACAACGTCCGGCGCATCCCTGAAACTTTCTCATCCATTTCAAGCGAGACTAAGGCACGGGTGAAAAGATCAAACCCAACATTTTCATCACTATCCTTATCATGAAGGTGTGGCATTCTCCCACCAGGAAGAATATACACCGGAATTAGAGTAGGCATAGATACCTCCTTTCTAAACACAGATTACACGCCAAAAATAAATTTGCAAACCCTCTCCTCAGTGGTTTATTGCCTAGCTCGCCCTAACACCAATTTCACTGATACCCATGTATCGGTTTATTCGTTCTCATATGTTGCACCTATTCGCACAATGATTGTCTGTTATTAGGTAACATTGGTGCAAGGGCGAGTGAGGGAAGAGAAAAAATATCCTCTTTTTCTCTTCCGAACGAGAGACGGCAACAAAGGGTTTACTACCCCGCCCCTTGGGGCGGCAAAAGGATTCGCGAAGCAAATATCTTTTGGGTCCAGGGCTTGCCCTGGGGTTTAATACCCTTTATTATCAAAATACTCGTTGTACAAAATTTTTATGCTACAGCGGGAGGTAGAACTTCCTCTTTCTTCTTAGGCACGATGCCATGGAGAACTAAGAGTTGCTCAAACGCCTCTCGCTCAATGGTTTCTACTTCCACGAGGCGCTTCGCGATACCCGCGAGAGCTTTTTTATGTTTGGTCAACACGTCCTGAGCTCTTTTCATGGCATCGTTTATGATCTTGGAAACCTCCGCATCAATTTCTGCGCTCACCCGTTCGGAATATTCTTTCTCACTCCACGCACCTTTGCCGTACAGAGGCATCCCCGCGGTGGTCTCAAGGGCTATGGGGCCAATCTTCTCCGACATACCGTACTTTGTCACCATATCGCGCGCGAGCGCGGTAGAGACTTGTAAATCGTTTGAGGGCCCCGTGGTAATATCACCGAAAGTCATCTGCTCTGCGACATACCCGCCAAGCGATACCGCGATATCGTCCAAAAATTCCTTGCGCGATTGCAGTTTTCGGTCTTCAAAGGGAAGTTTGAGCGTGTAGCCCGCCGCACGACCGCGCGAAATGATGGAAATCTTGTGTACGGGATCGGCGTACACTAACACCGACGCAACGAGCGCGTGTCCCGCCTCGTGATAGGCGGTGATTTCTTTTTCCTTCACTGATAAGAGATGACTACGGCGTTCGGGCCCCAACATCACTTTTTCAATAGAACGAATAAGGTCGTACTGCGCTACTTTCGTGCGTCCCTCGCGCGCGGCCAAAATCGCGCCTTCGTTCATCAGTGAATAGAGA
>MHRQ01000002.1:0-2863 GCA_001821015.1 Candidatus Taylorbacteria bacterium RIFCSPHIGHO2_02_FULL_46_13 | reverse complement strand
CAGACCGATCCGGCAAATCAAGCACCACGCGCCTGTCAAAGCGTCCAGGGCGCAAAAGCGCCGGGTCAAGCACATCGGGGCGATTGGTCGCCGCCATGACAATGACTTTTTCAGTCGGCTCAAACCCGTCCAGTTCAACCAAAATCTGGTTGAGCGTCTGTTCGCGCTCGTCATTTCCGCCACCCACTCCGGTCCCCCGTACGCGTCCCACCGCATCAATCTCGTCCATAAAAATAATCGCGGGAGAGACTTGCTTTGCCATCTTAAAAAGGTCGCGGACGCGCGATGCACCAACACCAACGAACATTTCCACAAATTCTGAACCTGAAATAGAGAAGAAGGACACCCCCGCTTCTCCGGCAACCGCACGCGCTAAAAGGGTTTTGCCGGTACCGGGCGCACCCATCAAAAGGATCCCTTTGGGAATGCGCGCGCCAATTTCAAAAAACTTCCGTGGGTTTTTAAGAAAATCAACGACTTCCGCGAGCTCTTCTTTCGCTTCTTTAACTCCCGCGACATCCTTAAACGTCACCCGTGCGCGTGTGTCATCCGGAGCGGTTAAACGAGCCTTTGACTGACCGAACGTAAACGCCTGCATACCGGCCCCTCGCACTTGCCGCGATAGGAACCAAATGAAAACCAGGATAAAAATAAGCGGAAGGATAAACGGGGCAAGGTTGAGAAACCAAAATGCAAACCCCGACGGGGCTTTTACTTCCACCTTAAGTGCCGCGAATTTCGTTTTATCCACGCCGAAATTCACGAGCGACTCGGTAAATGCGATGTTGTCTTCTTTTCGCGCGGTCTTGGGAACTTTGTCGTCACGATAGGTAACTTCCAACTTATCGCCATTGACAGCAATTTCAGTGATTTTCCCCGCATTAATGTCCGTAGCCAGCTGTGAAAGTGGAATTTCTGTGCTAGCGGATTGATTTTCAGCTATAAAGGAATACAAAAGCGTCAGCGCAAAAAATATGACGAGCGCGGTTGAAAGATTAAGGAGTAATTTTGGTTTCTTTGGTTCTTTCATGAGCACTATGCCCCATGAGGCACAGGTATTATACACAAACAATAAATAAAGGGAACGTAACAAAATGAAAGGCCGCCAGAGAAATTTTGTATTTCTAAGGCGACCTAAAAGCTACCACTGCATGAACAACGAGGGCCGGTGCTCAAATGATTTGAGCACCGGAGGTTTGATTTCGTAATCCTCTCCGCACTCAAGACAGTGACCTTCAAAATGACATTCACTGCGAAAATCATATTCCTTAATTGGTGGAGGAATGCGAAACTCTCGCTTACCAGTGTTGCTTTGCATTCTCGGAATCGTCCGATAATACTGCCGCCTAAAAAACCAGCCGTGCAGAATCCCCTTCTTGGCACATTTGTCGTGCCGCCGCGGATAACGGCGGTAAAGACGGAAGAGCGCCCAGCAGAAAATTATGCTGAGATTGAAAAACGAAAACAGGTTGGGGTAAAAAAGTGTGAGTAGAATAACGGCCCCACAATACGTCTCCCACAAACGGGAAATGGTTGTTTTCACTAATTCCGTGTCGTGTTTGGTCAGGTACATTGGCACTATCTCCTTTCTGTTTTTAGGATTTATCGCCGTTAGTGGGCGACGGGTTTGGGTTTGTTTCGTTTTCGCTCGGACTTAAGCTGACACTCCAACCAAGCAGTGGAAAGAGCGACCAGCAGGCCGCTTCCGATGAGTAGAAACAAAACCGTAAAACTAAGGGGGACAAGGATGGTTTCAGTGGTCATAATATTAAAGGTGTTGAAAGAACTTCTCCTCCTGTTAAATTACCATACAAAAAGAGGCTTAGTCAACCACTCCCAAATTTGCTACGATACTGCCATGGCCACCTTAGCCACCAATAGAAAAGCTGGATTCAACTACGAACTCACAGAAAAATTTGAGGCAGGTATAGAATTACTCGGACACGAAGTAAAAGCGGTTCGCGCAGGAAAAGCAACACTAGAAGGGTCGCATGTAACTGTTCGCGGAAATGAAGTCTTTCTATTAAGTGCAACCATAGCTCCCTACCAACCGGGCAATACCCCCAAAGACTACAGCCCTACGCGGAACCGTAGGCTTCTCTTAACCAAAAAAGAAATCGCCGAGCTGGCGGGCACAGAACACAAGAAGGGATTGACAATAGTGCCTGTCTCAATGTACAATAAGGATGGCAAAATCAAAGTAGAAATTGCCATAGCACGAGGAAAGAAGAAGTTTGATAAGCGCGAGACGCTCAAGAAACGAGATGATGAACGCGAAATGCAGAGAACTTTGAAAAGTAGCTTTTAGCTTAACGCTTGGAGCTTGGAGCTTTCAGAAGCCCTAAGCAACTAAGCCTCAAGCCCTAAGCTTTTATATACGGGGATGACCGGTATAGACAGAGGACTGTCTTTTGGAATGCGCGGTGGAGCTCCAACAACTCCTTAAAAGGTTGGAAACATAACTGCAAAAAATGCGGTTGCAAAGGTAGCGGCCATCTTGTCTCCATATTTTGGAGCAAACGACCTTGCCTTCGTTCACGCTTAAACACGTGAGCTTGTCCAGCGAGCCACGCCTTGAGTGGCTTGCCCGGGCATGATAAATTCAGGATAGATTGTGTTCCCTTCTCGGCTCACATTCGAAACTTAGAGAATAAGCGCTAATGTGTTCTGTTTGTTTTATAGCCTTAGCGCCGAAAACATAAAGACAAACTACATCGTGTAGACGTTCCAGATTTCACCCTTTGCACGTGAGTTCGATTCTCACCATCTCCATAGAAACAAAAATCGCCCGCCTGTTGGCGAGCTGGTTTTTGTCTATGTGTTTATTGTACCAAGCTCGAACCTATTTCCAAAACAAATGATG
>MHRQ01000001.1:22289-23869 GCA_001821015.1 Candidatus Taylorbacteria bacterium RIFCSPHIGHO2_02_FULL_46_13 | reverse complement strand
AGAAACAGCTCCGCAAGGGAGCTGTTTCTATTTTATATGAAAATGAGAGAAAAAGGGAGTTTCGTAATTCAAAGTTACAGGAAGTCAACACACAAACCGCGCCTTAGGGTGCCGGTTTCATTTTGCTCAAAAAGCTTAAAATTGCTATATTCTACTGATGAAAGGAGCTTCCGAACTTGAACATAAACGTCACTCACTCGCCCATCTCTTGGCGGCGGCGGTATTACAGTTGTATCCGCAAGCGAAACCAACCATCGGCCCTGCGATAGATATCGGTTTTTATTACGATTTTGACGGGCTTTCTATCAGTGAAAAAGAACTTGCTGGTATTGAGAAGAAAATGCGAGAGCTGGTGAAATCCTGGAAAAATTTTGAAGGAAAAGAAATATCGGCAAAAGAAGCACGCGAACATTTCAAAGACAATCCCTACAAACTGGAGCTTATTGATGAAATAGAAAAAAGCGGAGAGAAAATTACGCTCTACACAAGCGGCACATTCATCGACCTCTGCCGTGGTGGGCATACCGCAAACCCCGCGAAAGATGTCGCGCCAACTAACTGGAAATTGGAACGAGTTGCAGGAGCGTACTGGCGTGGAGATGAGAAAAATAAAATGCTTACGCGTATTTATGGCCTCGCATTCAACAGTAAAGAAGAGCTGAATGCACACCTGACTATGCAAGCGGAAGCTGAAAAGCGCGACCATAAAAAATTGGGTCGCGAATTAGACCTCTTCGTCTTCTCCGATCTCGTCGGTAGTGGTCTTCCCCTCTGGACACCGAAAGGCACAATTATCCGAGATCTCTTGGACAGTTTTGTCTGGGATTTAAGAAAAGCAGAAGGCTATGAACGTGTTGATATTCCCCACATCACCAAAAAGGATTTGTACGTTAAAAGCGGACACTGGGAAAAATTCCGAGAAGAACTGTTCGTCATTAAATCCCGCGAAGGCCATGAATTTGCAATGAAACCCATGAACTGCCCCCACCACACACAGATTTACGCCCGAAAAGGTTGGAGTTACCGCGAACTTCCTCAACGCTATGCTTCAACTACCAAAGTCTACCGCGACGAACAAACCGGAGAACTGTCAGGTCTCTCGCGTGTACGCGCCATCACACAAGACGATGCACACGTGTTTTGTCGCAGTGGACAAGTAAAAGAAGAAATCAGAAAAATCTGGGGTATTATTTCTGAATTTTATAAAACATTCGGGTTTGAGCTTTCTATTCGCCTTTCATTACACGATCCCAAGCAAATGCAGAAATATCTTGGTGATGAAGCAACGTGGCAGACCGCAGAAAATGCGCTTCGTGAAATCGTTAAAGAGCAAAAAGCAACTGTGTCTGAAGCTGTCGGAGAGGCAGCGCTGTATGGACCTAAAATAGACTTCATGAGTAAAGACGCGCTGGGGCGACCCTTGCAGGTGGCGACTATTCAGCTTGATATGAATCTGCCTGAGCGCTTTGACCTTGTGTGCACGAATGAAAAAGGAGAAAAGGAACGCATCGTTATGATTCACGCCGCTATCATGGGTTCTATTGAGCGCTTCATGGCAACCTTGATTGAACACTACGCGG
>MHRQ01000001.1:15646-22273 GCA_001821015.1 Candidatus Taylorbacteria bacterium RIFCSPHIGHO2_02_FULL_46_13 | reverse complement strand
GCCGCCCTCAGAGATGCCAACATCCGTGCTTCACTGAGCGACCCCACCGAAAGCCTCGGCAAGCGCGTACGCGCGACTAAACTTTCCAAAATCCCCTACTGGCTCGTCATTGGTGACAAAGAAGCCGAAAACGCAAATGCCTCTCTGGAATCCCGCGACAAAGGCCAACTCGGTACTTTGTCTCTTGCCGAAATTACCTCAAAACTCCTCGGAGAAATTAAGGCGAGAAAATAGGCTCCTTTCCGCTTTCACAATAGCACAAATCAGCCCAGCATGCAAAAAGAAAGAGCCTGTGTCGCAAAACAACAAGCCCTTTGTGAATACCGACTCGTGGAAACTCACGCAAACGCAAGCTCCTCTGTAGCAACTCGTGAACCAAAGACTTTCTCCTCCTCGGCTAAGGCCTATAAATGGGCCCCCTTATTGTCCTGTCCTTTATTTCTAAGGTGTACCTCCAAGAGTTCATGGAACAAATACCTTCGTTTCATTTCTTTTGGTGTTAACCTCCACACGTAGATATCATACCCATGGACATGGGTTGATGTGGAAAGCCACACCGGAGTGTGGTCTTCATCTAATTTGTAGAAATAAAAGAAAAGGAATGGGGTACCTTGATACACAAGCGGCTCAAATGTATCAAACGTAGCCTTATCCAAAAGAGACAGAAGTTCAAGAACCACAAAACTTAAGTCATCCAGCAATTCAGTTTTCATTCTAAAAGCAGAGTACCCTATTTAGTAGCAATAGTCAATAACCCCGTGCACTCCAAAAATAAACGAGCGGGCCGATAAACGAACCGCTCTTGAATAGTCTGGTAGTAGCGCGAGCTCTACCCAATGCCGGACAAATCTCCTCTTCCCCAGTTGGTTATAGGAACCATCCAATACTGATTGCCCAGGATGGTTTCGTTTTTGATAGAACCATCATTGCACCGAAGTACAACTCTGGTACTAAATTCCGACGCAAGGATATGAGCCACTCTTTGAGCAAAGTCTAGCCTGCCTGGCGCATAGATAATACCTACTCCACTATCCTCCCCCCTTGTCGCCATTGAAACTTTCAGGCCCTCTTTCTCGAAGTCAACGGAGTTGAGAAACAGGTGGTTAAAACAGGGAGAGTGGTTCCCCTCGCGTGAGATTTTACCTGCTTGGTTAAGTAGCCACGTGCTTTTCTCAAATATGATGTGCAGAGCGACAACTTTGGCATGCAATGGCGAGTCAAGATAATCTTGGACAACAACACATGGGGTGGTTTTTTTCTTGCCCTTGAAGAGCCGGAAAGCAAGCAAAACAACACTGGCTCCGAAAATTGCAGCTACAAACACAGAGATAAAAAAGACCGTTTCGGGCGAATATTCTTGTATATTCACAAAGAACTCCTTTGGTAGATTGTTGCGGTTAGTTTATTGAATACAGTACACCCAAGCACTCTGGTGAGCAATACACACATCGGACTAGATCCGGTCTCGTCTGCGGCGATGAAATGAAATGGCAAAACGATGAGCTTCGCGGTTGGCGAGTAAAATGCCGCGGCGAAATTTGGCAATGTATTGCGCATCTCCCAAGAAATGTGAGGGTTGGTGTCGTTCGTCTTTGACGACAGAGACAAGTCCCGTTGAACTACCCGTCCGAGATAAAACGTCGCGTGCAACATTGAGTTGGGCCTGCCCTCCATCCACCACCACTAAGTCAGGCACTCCCCATTCTGGATGCGTAAAGCGGCGCTCTAGAATTTCCTTAAGTGCGCGGACATCGTCTCCCGCCGGAGCAGATTTTACTGTAAACATTCTATACGCACTTTTATCAGGGAAAGCGCCACGCACTACCGTCATCACCCCAACCGTCTCTTTTCCGGATGTATGCGCGATATCATACGCCTCTATTCTCATATTCTCAAGAATATGAGAATGTCGCGGGGTTTCCGCAAGCAAGGCCACATCCTCAATATGTTGAAGTGCGAAGAGCGTGCGTTTTACCTGCGACGCCTTTTCAAATTGCTGTGCCTTCGCATACGCCTTCATATCTTGCATCAAGCTCTTAATAATAGCTGATTTCTTCCCTTCAAAAAGTCGTTTGATATTTGTAATAGTCTTCCCGTACTCTTTCTGACTAATCTCGCCTGTACAAACGCCGGGGCACAATCCAATCTGGCGATTAAAACACCCGAACGGCCTAAAGGCCGAACGGGCGAGAGCCTTCCCTTCTTGTTTCTTTAATTGCTCATCGTACGGAACACACTTGTCTCTGAATGGAAAAATCTTCCTGATGATTTTTAGGGCCACAATAAGCTTGCCACCTTCTGGAAACGGCCCATAAACAGCCAAAAGCTTAGGGCTTAGAGCTTTAGGCTTAGAGCTTGCGGATAAAAACTTAGGTTCCAGATTTCTTTTACGAACAATAAGCACGCGAGGAAAATCATCGTCAGTAATTACCACGCAATTGAAACTTTTATCATCTTTATCATCACTGTTGTAGGGCGGTTTAAATTTCCTAATCAGATCTGCCTCCAAAAGTACCGCTTCAAGCACCGAATCAGTTTCCCGATGATCTATTGAGCGCGCATCTTCCACCATCTTTACGATTTTTGGACCGCGAGTTTCATTTAAATCTTTGCCAAAATAGCTTCGCACCCGATCTCTCAACGAGGTCGCACGGCCGATGTAAAGAATATTGCTTGCCCCGTTAGAAGCAGGTCGTCTGCGACCACGAGTTCTACTGGGACGGTTTTTGCCGAGAAAAAAGTAGACCCCCGATTTGTTAGGTAGTGCAAGCTTTTTAAGGCCTTGACTTTTCATAGTGTATATGATAGCATATTATTGGAAGATCTCCAATGGAGACAAGAATACCGACACGGAAAGTACAAAATATGAAAAAAAACATTCGCGATCGGGCTGTTTACGGAATGTTCAATGTAGTCATTGCAGTGGTGGCAATGGTAACGGCGAACGACTTCATCCCCGCTTCAAGGAACATAGACACATGGCACTGGTTTGTACTTCTAGTTGCCTTGGCCGTCCTCTCGGCGTTTACGCTCGGGAGATGATTGTGGAGATTATGGAAGTGGGTAGATCAAGACCTAGCTCAATCCCCGGAACCGCGAGAATGGGAGGAGCAAGGAAAAGAACGCGCCCAAAGAATAATGCGAGATTGGAAATTGTAATCCGTCCCCACCACCAACAGTATTGGTCATGACCCGAGAGTCATGACCTTTTTTTTATTTACCTCTTAGCGCCCGGTGCAAATAGGTGGCCGTGTGGGATGTATCTGATTTCGCAACCTCTTCAGGTGTACCTTTGGCAACTACTTTACCACCTGCATCTCCCCCATCAGGACCGATATCAATGATGTAGTCAGCAGATTTAATAACATCCATATTGTGTTCAATCACTAATACAGTATTCCCGCGGTCAACCAGCTTTTGCAAAATTTCAATGAGTTTCTTTACGTCCTCATAGTGCAAACCGATGGTCGGCTCATCCAAAAGATACATCTTCTTTTGCAAGTGTGGACGATACAACTCGGATGAAATTTTTACACGTTGTGCTTCGCCACCGGAGAGTGTCGTTGCCGATTGACCAAGTTTTAAATAGCCCAGCCCCACGTCATTGAGTGTGTGTAAACGATCATAAATTGCTGGAATATCTTCAAAGAATTTGAGAGCCTCTTCAATCGTCATTTCCAACACCTGATAGATATTTTTCTTTTTGTATTTTACTTCCAGCGTCTCTTTCATAAATCGCTTTCCTCCACAGACCTCGCACGTCACATATACGGTTGGCAAAAAGTGCATTTCCACCGCGATTTCCCCATTTCCCTCGCACGCTTCACAGCGCCCAGCCTTTACGTTGAATGAAAAACGGCTTGGTCCCCATCCGCGAGCACGCGCTTCGCTGGATGCCGCAAAAAGCTCTCTCATGAATGTAAATGCGCCTGTATAGGTAGCAGGATTTGAACGTGGGGTTCGACCAATCGGTGACTGGTCAATTAAAATAACACGGCCCAAGTATTCGCTCCCCGTAAAACTGGCGCAATTAAATGTCTCCGCAGATCTGTACCGACGCTCAAGACGAGCGAGAAGATTTTTATGTAAAATCTCATAGACAAAGGATGATTTTCCTGAACCAGATACGCCTGTAACGGCAACAAGTTTGCCAAGTGGGACATCAACATTGATGTTTTTTATATTGAAAATCTTGGCACCCTTAATTTTAAGCGAACCCTTCTCCGAAGTACGCCGATGCGCTGGTACTGCGACTTTTCGCTCACCACGGAGATATTCCAAGGTCAGCGATGGTGGCACCTTTTTAGCAGTCAGCAATTCTTCAAGATAGCCTGCTACAACAATCTTGCCCCCGTGTACTCCAGCTCCGGGACCGATATCTACAATGTAATCAGACGAGAAAATAGTATCTTCATCATGTTCTACTACAATGATGGTGTTCCCTGTATCGCGTAAATCAAGTAAGGTTTTAATGAGTTTGTCATTATCGCGCGCATGCAACCCGATCGTCGGCTCATCCAAGACATACAGCGCTCCGACAAGACCAGAGCCTAGTTGCGACGCAAGTCGTATGCGCTGTGCTTCCCCGCCAGAGAGCGTATTGGCCCGACGATCAAGCGTCAGATATCCGATACCGACGTTGAGCATAAACATCAGACGTGAGGTGATTTCTTTTATCACTACTTTAGAAATCGTGCGCTCCGATGGCGTAAGTTTCAGCTTTTTGAAAAACTCATCTGAGTCTAAAATTGAATGAGCCGCTAGATCTACAATGTTCACGCCGCCAACAAGCACATGGAGCGCTTCCTCGCGCAATCGCGCCCCGTTGCACTTTGGACATACTTCATCTCCAAAAAAATGTCGCGTGCCAAGACCGTTACATTCTGGACACGCGCCGTAGGGAGAATTGAAAGAGAAAAGACGAGGCTCCACTTCAGGGTACGCAAACCCGTCGTACGGACACATAAATTTTGCTGAAATAATCTTTTCCTCAAGGGGAGTCTCTACTTTAATGAGCCCATTGGATTCAGTAAGCGCGCGCTCTATTGATTCACTTAAACGCTCTTTGATATTTCCACCAAGCGCTTCTATTTCGCTCGTATAAAACTCATCCACAAGCACGTCAATATCATGTTTTTTAGTTTTAGAAAGAATGATCTGTTCGCGAAGTTTTTTGAGTTTACCATCCACTTTTACGTGCGTGTATCCTTTACCCAGCAAATCATAGAGTAATTGATAGTATTCGCCTTTGCGACCCACTACCACCGGAGAAAAAATTCTGATTTTGTCCCCACTTATCTCTACCCCCATGACTTCTTTTTTATGCGATTTACGTTCGGCAGATTTCACTCCTTCCACAATCGCTTCCAGAATCTCTTCATTTGAAAGCCGCTTTATCACGCGGTTGCACACTAAACAATGCGGCACACCAATGCGCGCATACAAAACACGCAAGTAATCATAGATCTCCGTGACTGTCGCAACCGTTGAGCGCGGATTATTGGAACGAGATTTTTGGTCAATAGAAATAGCGGGCGAGAGGCCGATAATCTCGTCTACGTCAGGTTTTTGCATCTGTCGCAGAAACTGCCTGGCGTATGCGGATAACGATTCAACATACCGCCGCTGCCCTTCGGCAAAGATAGTATCAAACGCAAGGGATGATTTACCCGAACCAGAAAGCCCCGTAAACACAACCAGTTTATTACGCGGCATCTCCACGGTCACATTTTTAAGGTTGTGTGTACGAGCACCTTTAACTATTAGTTTATCGTTTGTATCCTTCATTTCTTTAAGCTAGGTGAAATCTTGGTCACAGATAATTTTCTGCTGAAAATTTCCGCGACCTTTCCTTACGGAACAGTATACCTTTTGGTTCTCGCGGACTCGAACGCAAAAGGTCTTTCGGTGCTCCAAGTATTCGCACCTCAACCTCGCGCTGTCGCGCTCCTGCCTTGCGAAACTCCACGTGTTGGCTTTTCACCTTTAGCGATTAGCTTTCCTGTCTCGTTTGAATATTCACTTTTATTGCCTAGCAAGTAAGCGGAGAGAAAAAGTATCTTCTTTTTCTCTCCCGAGCGAGCGACGACAACAAAGGGTTTACTACCCCGCGGCTTGCCGCGGGTGAGTACGCGCACAGCGCGTTTTTCATGCGGGGCTTGCCCCGCGGTATAATACCCTTTATTTGTCATATATAAGAATAAGGTTGATTCTTTAACAGCTTCCGAACTCCGCAATCACTATTTTAAAAATGCAAGTGGGGTCTTGTGGTGATTGATCTTTCATATAGTACAACTAGAAACACCCCCGCTCTCGCGTAAGCGTAGGGGTAGGAGCACTTAGAGTATCAGAGTATGAAGAAAAACAAAAGCGAAAAAACTAGGACAGGATGTGATGCACCGTATGTTTTATTTCATCGACGATTTCATCCAAATTCATGGTTGCTTTTATGAGAAACTTTTCGGCTCCAAGCGCCCTGCCTTTGTCTATATCAGCCTTCTGCCCAAGATTGGAAAGCAAAATCACCGGAATTTTTTTAACTTTTTCGGTAGCCTTAAGGCGCCGTAGAATCTCAAACCCGTCAATACCGGAGAGGAGGATATCGAGAATAATGATGTCGGGTATCTC
>MHRQ01000001.1:9831-15637 GCA_001821015.1 Candidatus Taylorbacteria bacterium RIFCSPHIGHO2_02_FULL_46_13 | reverse complement strand
AATCCCGAGAGCCTCTTCCCCTGTGGTGCAATGGAGCAATTTGCATCCTTCGCCGGTGAGTTTGCGTGCGATAATATCGCTCAAAAATTTATCATCCTCAACCCACATCACTTTCTTCCCAGAGAGATCTGCTAACGTTGCATCCTCCGCACGGTATTCTTGGCGTTCAAGCAGGTGACGGACCTTTGCCAATACTTCATCGGGGTCAAACTGCGCTTTCACCAAGTAATCCTTTACCCCAAGCGCAATCGCGCGGTTAATCTCAACCGGTTGACCAGAATTAGAAATGACGACAACGGGAATATCCTTGATGGCAGGATCTTGATTCTTTTCAGCTAGGATATCATATCCGCTTTTGGTGGGTAAAATAATATCCAAGAGCAACAGATCCGGCTTGAATTCTTTAAGTTGGGCAAAGCCTACGGCTCCATCCCGAGCCAATGCGGTTTGGAAACCTTCAGCATCGAGCTTCTTAACAAGCACGTCTCCTAAAAATACGTCATCTTCAATAATAAGAACTTTTTTTCTGTTCATCCCGTTAGAAATCAATTAGTTTATAAAATCCTCGTCTGTAATCTTCTTGAAGAATTTTCATATTACTCACTTACTATTTCCTTACCCCACTCGCCTGTGGCGAGTAATTTCTATGGGGAGTCATACTCATTAAATTTGTTTATAGATATCGCTTTCGGAAACCACAGGAATCGTTATAAAAAAAGTAGATCCATGTCCTTCTTCACTCGTAAACCACACGTTCCCCTTATGTTGTTCAACAATTTTCTTCACCATATACAGCCCCAACCCTGTCCCGCTCGGCTCCATAATAACCGCGTTACTGGCCCGGAAAAAACGACTGAATATTTGGCTCTGGTTGGCTTCCGGAATCCCTATACCCGTATCCCGTATCGCGACCTTTACGTCGCTCCCTGCCTGCTCAAGAGTAATGGTTACCGTACCTCCTTTCATTGTATATTTTATTGCATTTTCCAGCAAATTCTGTAGCACCGCGCGTAACTTAACAGAATCTACAAGCACGGTAAATTTGCTTTCAGAAGGACAGACAAAATCAATCTTTATTCCGCGCTTTTGAGCTTCCGGGAAAATCTCAAAGAGCACATTTTCCATGAGATCACGAAGGTTGATTCTAAGGAGCGTGTATTTCATCCTCCCTGACTCAATACGGTCGGCGGCAAGCATATCGTTAACAAGCGCGATCATCCGTTCATTATTCTCATAACTCTTCAGAAGAAAAGTCTTTTGGGCGTCTGACAATTTTCCTAAATCGCCGCTACTTAACATATGCAGGGTCCACTTTAAGCCCGACAACGGTGTGCGAAGTTGGTGCGCCACAACCGTGACAAATTCACTTTTCCGGCGCTCAAGCATTTTTGCCTCCGTGATATCTTCTATCCAGACAAGCGCGTGAGCTTTATAACGTTGCTGATCAACTTCTGAAAGCCGCGTGAAGAATATCTGATAAATTTCAGAATCAACCTCAATCCCCGGGACATGAAATGGTTCCCCCGGCATAGCGGCCGATACGCACGTGGTAATATCAATGCCCTGAAATTTATTACGGAACGCGGAGAGAATCTTTGTACTGTCAGTGATATTTCTTGGGACAGAGAGCATCGTCCGTGCCGCGGGATTCACAAATAATACGCGATAGGCGTCATCAAGAAGAATCGCCCCCTCGTGCATATTCTCTGCAATAATGTCCAGTTTTGCTTTCTCAGCCCGCAGATTCCCAGATGAAAATAAACTCCACATATGAATGTGGTTTAAGTATAACGTAGAAAGAGTGAGTGCGTAATATGAAAAGTGGAAAGAAAAAACCACTGGCGGGCGCAGAACGCACACCAGTGGCATTGCTATCGCAGAACGCGAATGCATCTTCGGGCCCAAAGGGCTCTCTTGCCCCCACAGAGGTATTGCGAGCCGTAGCACCTCTGTGTTCAATATTTATTATTACGAAATACGATATAAAAATCAAGCTCTTTTTTGTCGCCCCCTAGAATCTCTTTTACTGGAGCCATCTTTAGACTCTTTCACGTCCGTCTTTCTCTGGAGAATCTTAATTTCATCACGCAAAATAGCCGCAGTTTCAAAGTCTAAAGTCTTCACGGCCTCGTTCATCTGCCGTTCTTTTTCCTTCATAAGTTTCTTTGGGTTCGCTTCATAAAGCTTACGGTCTACATCAAGTAAAACATTAACTGCTTTTGCGTGCTCCGATTCCATCCCTTCGGTGATATCTTTGATGCGCTTGGAGATAGTGACGGGAGTAATTCCATGTTCCTTATTGTAGGCAAGTTGGATATTTCTACGACGTTCAGTTTCAGCGACCGCGCGCTCTACCGAACCGGTTATATGATCAGCATAGATAATCACACGCCCATTTACGTTGCGCGCCGCGCGGCCCATAGTCTGAATCAGCGATGTCTCGCTACGCAGAAATCCCTCCTTGTCAGCATCCAAAATGCCGATAAGCGAAAGCTCGGGTAAATCCAACCCTTCTCTTAAAAGGTTAACACCAACCAAACAATCAAACGTACCCTTGCGAAAATCGGTAAGAATCTTAATTCGTTCTATCGTCTTTATCTCACTGTGTAAATATTCTGCTTTATAACCTGCTTCTTTCAGGTACACGCTCAAATCCTCCGCCATTTTCTTGGTGAGCGTTGTTGCAATCACACGCTCCCCTAACTTAATCGTCTTTGACGCTTCTTCCATGAAATCCTTAATCTGGCCTGGATAAGCACCTTTTGGTTTACCCGCCTCAATTTCTTTATTGTCTGCTCTTTTCTTCTTGTTATTTTCATCACGATGAGAAATTGTGGCGGGCGAGACGGGCTTGATGGTTATATGCGGATCAATGAGACCGGTTGGTCGTATGACTTGTTCTACAATTTGTCCACTTACTTCCCGCTCATATGAGGCAGGAGTAGCAGAAGTAAACATGACTTTTCCTATACGCTCGGTAAATTCTTCAAATTTTAGAGGTCTGTTATCAAACGCACTTGGAAGTCGAAACCCATGCTCAACAAGAGTTTTTTTCCGTGACGCATCACCTGCGTACATACCACCAATCTGCGAGGTCGTCACATGGGATTCATCAATGACCGTGAGAAAGTCCGGCGAGCCATCAGAGAGGTGCGGGAAGTATGAAAGCAGACTGTCGGGTGGATCACCAACGTTTTTTCCGGAGAAATGACGCGAATAATTCTCTATCCCATTGCAGTATCCGATCTCGCGTATCATAGCAAGGTCATAGCTCGTGCGGCGCTTTAGCCGCTCTGCTTCCAAAATCTTCCCCTCCTTGTCTAATTTTTTTAGTTGTAAGAAAAGCTCTGCTTTGATGCTTTTGAGTGCCGCTTTCTGCTGACTCTCCCCCGCCACAAAGTGCTTAGCGGGAAATAAGAAAACATCATCTACTGATTTAATGTGCACACGACTGACAGGGTCGTACAAATCAATAGAACCTATGTTGTCTCCTTCAAATTCCATACGGATAAGCAAGCGCTCGTTGACTGGCATAATTTCCAGCGCATTGCCAACTGCGCGGAAAAGTCCCGGCTCAAGATCAGCATTGGTACGTTCGTAATAAATACCCACAAGCAAACGTACCAACTCTCCGCGAGTTATTTTCTTCCCCTTCTCCAATCGTATATGAACCTCTTCGTACTCTTGTGGGCTTCCAAGACTGTAAATACAGGAAACGGTCGCCACGACAATAACATCACGGCGTGTCAGAAGTGCTTGTGTGGTTGCATGGCGAAGGCGGTCAATTTCATCATTAATCATTGCCTCTTTTTCAATATAGGTATCAGTTATGGGCATATAGGCCTCGGGCTGGTAGTAGTCGTAGTAGGAAACAAAATAATGCACAGAATTTTCTGGAAAGAATTCTCGGTACTCCTGCACCAGCTGTGCCGCGAGTGTTTTATTATGTGCGATTACGAGCACTGGCTTATCCTGCCCAGCTATTACATTCGCAACCGTAAACGTTTTACCAGACCCCGTCACACCTAAAAGCGTTTGATAGCGCATGCCGTCCTTAAGACCTTTTTGCAAAGCCGAAATAGCCTTCGGTTGGTCACCCGCCGGCTTGAATTCACTCTTTAACTGAAATAATTTTTTTGACACGAGAACCTATACAAATACCACAAAAACTGTTAACCTGCCAGCTAGAAGGAGAAGCAAAGTATGACAAATGAACAACTGGTTGACGATCTTGTTGAAAAAGCAAAGAGAACAGGTGGGGTAACTGACTGGACACGACGTCCTAACCTCGCTTTTACAGAGCTGGAGAATGCCAAGAAGTTGGTGTTAGCGCGGATGACTCAACTTGATGACGTTGAAGTTCAATCAAACATTGAAATCATAGCTGGTATACAAGGCAAATCAATTCAGCTTGCACAGACGCCACCGAAAGAAATTGAAGGTGGGTTACTGCCCGACAGTGG
The DNA here is from genome assembly GCA_001821015.1 of Candidatus Taylorbacteria bacterium RIFCSPHIGHO2_02_FULL_46_13. Classification (GTDB taxonomy): domain Bacteria; phylum Patescibacteriota; class Minisyncoccia; order Phycocordibacterales; family DSPV01; genus 2-02-FULL-46-13. The sequence goes on along the minus strand of MHRQ01000001.1, from coordinate 11,174 downwards.
CTTTGAAAATCCAACTTGCCCGAATTGCGGACACGTCACGAAACACCTAGGTGCCTGTTTCAAATGTCTTAACTGCGGAGAAAGACTCGGTGCTTCTTGAACGCCACGGAAGTCAAAGCGTCTGACAAATGTCAGACGCTTTTTTATAATAAAAAACCCAAGTGATTCTCATCACTTAGGGTTTCATTTGGCAGAAACTAACTTTCCACCTCAGCACGACAATCTTCAATAACAGGATTGTAGAGTCCAGCTTTAAGGGCAAACTCCTTTAGCTTGGCTTGATCTGTGTGGGGCAAAGCACCCTCTGCAATCTCCACCTCAAAATATTTGCCTAAGGTGAGCACCTGTACCTCGCTGTGGCCCATTTGGTGAAGTGCCCGCTTCACCACCTCGCTTGCTGGATGTACCACCTGTTTTTGAGGTGTTACATAAAATTTGAGCCCCATGTGGTTCCTTTCTCTTGAGTGTTCTGTCCGCGAGCATACCACAACGGCAAAAATTAACCACCTACCGTGTACTCTTTGAGAAATTGTTCTTTATACTCAAGAAATTGCTTGTCTAGAATCGCCTGCCGAGCATTGTCTACGAGACGTACGACAAATCGCAAATTGTGAATTGAGGCTAGCGTAGCGGCAAGCATTTCTTTTGCATCAAAAAGATGATGGAGGTACGCACGGGTAAACGTCTGGCAGGTATAACAATCACAGCCCTCCTCAATAGGAATATATTCCGATGAATGTTTGCTGTTGGTGATATTTAGACGACCATTTTTACTGTAGAGTGCACTATTGCGTGCCATACGTGTCGGGGCGACACAATCAAACGTATCACACCCATTTTCAATCGCGGTCAAAATATCTGTCGGCTCTCCGATTCCCAAAAGATGTCTGGGTTTCTCCGGTGGCAAGATTTCATTAACCCAACGAACTGCATTTCCCATGTCCTCTTTGAGAAATGTCCCTCCGATGCCAAACCCATCAAACCCCATCGCACTGATGGCTTTTGTGCTTTCTTCTCGCAAATCCTTGAAACGGCCACCTTGCACAATTCCAAATAAAGCAGGGTGTAGGGTTAAGGGAAGAAGCATCTTTTTCTCTACCCTGTACGATGTCCCCTATACCCTTGTGATGTTGCAAACATCGCATAGCCCAACGATGCGTTCTCTCCATAGCTTGTCGTTGATACTCATGCGTCGCCTCCGGAGACGGGCATTCGTCAAATGCAAAGATAATATCAGCACCGATTTTATGTTGCAGATCAATGGCACTTTCGGGAGTAAAACGATGAGAGCTACCATTAAGATGCGAGCGAAAGGTAACTCCTTCCTCGTCCACGGTGGCGAG
>MHRQ01000001.1:0-9816 GCA_001821015.1 Candidatus Taylorbacteria bacterium RIFCSPHIGHO2_02_FULL_46_13 | reverse complement strand
AAACTGATTTTCCAAATGCAACTCCGAGAGAAAACACCTGAAATCCTCCGGAGTCGGTCATCGTCGGCCCCGACCAGCCCATAAATTTTGCGAGCCCACCTCCCGCTGCAACAGTCTCTACTCCCGGCTGGAGATATAAATGATAATTGTTAGCAAGTACTATTTGAGCGCCTAGAGACTGAACCTGTACAGGTGTCAGTGCTTTTACGGTCGCTTTGGTTGCAACCGGCACAAAGGCGGGGGTGCTTACAGTTCCATGAGGCGTCTCGAGCACTCCAGCGCGCGCAAGACTGCCGGGCACTGTTGCATCAACGCGGAAAGAAAACAATCCCATACTCATGTAGTGTACGAATCGGAAAGCCGCTGTTACTTGCTGATCCCCATAAGCTGGACATCAAATACCAAAGCCGTTTGAGGCGGTATGACATATTCTCCGTCGGGTCCCTTGACTCCATTTGCACCATATGCAAGTTCTGGCGGGATAATGATGCGACGAATCCCGCCGACACGCATACCCGCGAGTCCCGCATCCATACCAGAAATTACCTGTTGTGTACCAAATACAAAGACCAGTGGCTGAGCTCTATCAACAGAACTATCAAACTGAGTACCGTCAACAAACGTACCGACGTAATGCACCGCTATGGTCTGTCCCACTACTATCTCTTCCCCCGTACCTACTCTAAAATCAGCGATCTGAAGCCCGGAAGCTTCCGTGCGAAACGCATCGGGAGTTACGGACGACTCGCTAAGGGGTAGCCCGACTGTGGCGGGTTGCCCGGCACCTTCGGTTGCGGTATCGGCTGAGGAAAACATACCCGAAAGACCGAACCAGAAAAACCCTATAACAACCACGAGACTGATAGTGACCGCGATAAACGTTTTGATGTTTTTTTGCATAAAAAAATATTAAACCTGTACCATAATTATACACTGCTTGTATTGGAAAGACAAAGCCTCTTGCAAGTATGCGAGCTTTGCAAAAACCACCAGCCACCGTACAATGAGTATATGAAAAAAGACGACCAGCACCCCCATGGCAAGTATAAAGCTAAACCGCTTACTGCCCAAGAGGTCGCACATGATGCCAAAACACGCCTCTCCATTATCAACAAGGAATTCAGCGAGGGTCTGGAGTTTATTAGAAAGTATCCAAAATCAGTCACCATATTTGGTTCAGCCATTCTTCCGGAGACAAACACCCACTATCAGCAGGCTCGAGAACTCGGAGCAGAAATTGCACGGCACGGCTATACCGTTGTCACGGGTGGCGGTCCGGGCATCATGGAAGCGGCAAACCGAGGAGCACTAGAGGCTGGGGGTAAATCAGTCGGCCTCAATATCACGCTCCCGCATGAGCAAAAGCAAAACCCCTATCTCACCGACTTCTATCAATTTTATTATTTCTTTTCTCGAAAAGTCGCTCTCACGTATGCGGCCGAAGCGTATGTATTTTTCCCCGGTGGATATGGCACCCTCAACGAATTCTTTGAAATAGTGACGCTTGTGCAAACACAACGGATCACACCCGCACCGGCTACCATCATCCTCGTCGGTAGCGATTTCTGGAAACCACTGGATGATTTTATACGCCAGCACTTGTACAAGCAACATGGGATGGTGGATGAAGAAGCTCTCTCGCTCTATACTATCTGCGACGAAAAAAAAGCGATTATGGACACAATTCTTAAGGTACCGGTTATCTCCAGTGTCCCATTTGAGAAAAAATAAAGGGCCGCTCGGCTTATACTTTTTGAAACGCACATAAAATCCTGCTGGATTTTTGTTATGCTCGCGCCACCACGCTCCGTAATGTTTCAAAAAGTATAAGCCTCACGTGAAGCTAAGACAGAAGGACGCTCAACTTCCTTCACTAGCACAACATCCTAAAAATTATTCCTCGCTTTTGAGTAAAGAAGAAGATACTTTTTTTTCTCTCTCGAGCGAGTGGCAACAACAAAGGGTTGAGGAGCAAATGCCTGAAGCTCCGAAAGACCTGGTGAGATAGTTTTGAGTCTGTAACGAATGAACGAGCCACACGGTGTTGAAATGCGAGTGCCCGGAGCATTTCAAAGACGGAGTCCGCCGCGCGGCGGATGAGTCGGGGTCGCAGAATTTTTCAGTAGAAAAATATCTATGGTCTGAACCCGTAGGGTTTAAGCCCCTTTATTTTAACTATATTTCCTATGTTTAATACCAACAAACTAAAGTCGACTGCTCCATAGTAACATTATTCCACTTGACGGAAAATCTTTCCTTTTGAAAGATGCTCTTCAATCCTTGATTTCTATTTTCAAAGAAGGCGGAACGTCTGTCGCGATAACATCAAACCGCAAGCGGCCTATGATTTGTCCACGAGAAGTTTTCACATTCACTCGCCATTTTCCGGGGTTGATGTTCTCCTTCAATGAATAAGTCCGATACCCCCCATCACGGCCACCTGTAACAGAGAGTCCCACTGTGTTTGCTGTCCTCCACTCATTCAAGTTTGCATCATGGTACTGCCATTCGTGGAGGATAGCTGTATTAAAAGAGGTGGGAGAAAATATAGAGCTAAAAGCGTAAACGGGATCACCCGCGCGTACATGAATCTTTTCACGCACAGAAACATATGATAGCCACCCGCTATCTTCAAATCCTAAGATATACGCCCCTGCCGCATTTCTAGAAATAGAGTGAAAAACGCCACCGTCTTTAAGAGAAAGTGGAATTGGCGGAATAAGATTGAAAAAATATAAAATATTTGTCGCTACATAAATCGCTCCCACGGAAAAGATGAGCATATTCTTGCTTTTTTTGAAGTTTTCTCGTGAGAAAAATCCGAGCCCCAAAAGAAACAGACACAGGATGCCTAGACTCAGCAAACCGCTTATCAAAAATACATCTATTCCAATCCTATGAAAAAAGACAGGCACAATGAATACCGAGAACGAAAGCAGGATAAGATAAAAAAAACTGATTTGGAGAGTAAGTCTCGCGTAATGCTTTTTAAGCCGCTCGTTAGCCATAAAAGCAACAAATAGTACAAAAAGAAAAGGCCATGTCACCGAGAGTGTGGTGCTTCTAAAATAAAATACAAGAAAAGCGCTTAATACGCCTCCGAAAGCGAACTGAAGTACGTTGACAAGCCAAAAGTGCGCTCGCGCAGGATTTTTTTCATCCAGTATGTTGTTCTCAGAAAGATTGAGAAATACAATGCAGGTGGCGATGATCAGAAGATACATGATAATCCACGCATTTTCCCAATAGAAATCAACGCGTCTGAGCGTGAGTGCATCAAAAATAAAACCAACTACCAGAAATATAGAAGACACCGGCCCCTCAAACCGCGCATACCAACCTCGTAGGCTCGTTATCAATACTCTCATGATTATTGGCTTTTTCTCCCGTCTCCCGTAATGGGTATACCTTTCCCTAAATATTTTGGTATACGAGCGGTCATCAAATCGAGCACTGCTTTGGCGTCAGCAAACACTTCTCGGACATAGTTTCGAAAAAGAATGCGCCCACGGTCGGTACGCACACCGTAGGCTTCTATCCTGAGCTTGCGGGCGATAAAGACAGCACGAGGCAAATGGAAAGATTGGGTAGTAATGATGATAGAGGTAACGCCAAAAATATCGCGAGCGCGGTACATAGTGCTGTAGGTGTCAAAACCAGCATGGTCAAGAAAAATATCCGTGTCCGTGATTGCGTTCTCCAGAAGATAATTACGAACTGGATTCACTTCGTTGTGACTTACCGTACTGTTGTCGCCAGAGACAAGGATCTTCGATACTTTGTTCGCTTTATACAACTGGATAGCGCTGTCAACACGATCTTTAAAAATTGATGAGAGTGCCCCGTTTGAAAGAATGGCCGCACCGGGAATCACCGCGGCTTGAGCCACGGGGGCGTCAGAGATGCCCTCATAGAGATACGATTTCGTTCGGTCATTAATAATCATAGTCGTGGCAACAACGAGGATAGTAAGTGCCACGCATCCGATTGAAATATAAAAAAGAAATCTCTTCATCCTATAAGTATAAGCCCCTCTGTTGAATTTTATACCGCGAAAATAAAGGGTATTAAACCCTCAGGGCAAGCCCTGGACCTAAATGGATATACTCCATCACACAGGTTTTTTTGTTTTCTATCGAGGGCTTGGTCTACAACCAGCATTAAACCGTTCCGTAGCGGCGGCGATCAAAGAGGAACGAGAGACAAGCGAGCGCGGCAAAAATAAACGGAATCCAATAGCCCGGCAGATAGAGACGAGCGCAGTCCCAAAGACTTATCCATGCGATTGAAACCGTGCCCGTTACCGTCGCGACATTATCAAGCAGTGTCTGGTCTTGCGTCTGTACGGCTTTAATCCAATCCTCGGCATATTTGATATTCCTATCCGCATTGTTCAATTGCGATGTATACGCTGCATTCTCGCGCACAAGCTGTAGCTTCTGCGCCGACCAGTCGTCAGAGATAGTCTGAATCTGGAAAAGTATATCAGGTGTCTGCGTCTGTGCACGCAATGTTGCGAGTTGCGCCGCATCCGCATCTATCTTTGATTGGAGGAATTGCACGATACGTGCGTGAGCACTCACGATTTTTTGGCGCGCCGTTTTGTAATCCGAAAGCGCGGTGTCGGCCTGTTTTTGCTGCTCTTCAATACTCACCTTTTGTGGCAAGAGATTTTGGGATGAAATATTAACCGTGAGAAATCGACTGGCTACGAGACTCTCAAGCTCGGCTCGGAATGCGTCGTACTTGCTCTGGGGCACCGCGAAGCTCACGTATCCGTATTGCGGAGAGCTTGATTCATGGTCAATGCGGCCACTGTATCCTCGCACCGTCGTTTCTACGCGTCGCGTGAGGACCGACACATCGCGGGTGCGCATAGATGCGTTGTAATATACTTTCAAAAATTCACGCGTGTCGGTTACGGGAACATCGGGACTGGGGTACGGATACGGGTAATACATATCCGAGCCGCCCTTGCCCTGCGACGGAGCGCTGGAAACACCATTGTCCATCATGGGCGCGCCCGTCTGCGTAGGAGGTAGTGCGCCCGAGCTATCGTAATTTTCCATCATGCCGGGTGTTCCCATCGGTATCACATCATACCGAACGTTTGGACGAGAAATCGCAACAAACGAAACAACCGCAAGAAGCGCTAATACGATAGTAAGCCACGAAATGCGTCGTGGTCTAAAACTCCGTACCGTAGTCTGATTGTCTGCCATGTGACAATACTACCATCTTTCTTGCTCAAAAATCAAGGCGTATAGTCATACGAGGTCCGACCTTGTATGACCTTGTATTTTTAAAAAGCTACACTTATTCAGAGATTTTCACGCTATCGCGAATTGCTACAAAGTCCTGCACAATGGGTGCTCCCATTTCTAAATATGTTACGGAAAACACATACACCCAATTTGTCTGCGCAAGTGCGATGGTTGTTCCTTCATACAGACCCGACCAGCGATACGAAAGTGCCGGCAAACCACCGATGGTCGTTGACGCAAGCCTCCCTTCAGATAATTTGAAATTTGATTGGCTCGTGTTGCGGATCCATCCTTCGGTTGTCTGATTATCCAGATTATTTTGATACACATCAATCGTAATGGCAGGCGGGCCTTCCCCGTCTACCGGCAGAGGCGAATCCTCCCTGCGTATCAAGACAATAACGTGATGCGCTCGCTCTCCGGACCCCGGCGCGTCCATTTCACTAAGAACGTACGAATCAGGATACGAGAAAGAAATGCCGTACGTCATATTTGAATACTGCTTATCTGGAGTTGTATTTTGATTATTATCCTACAAAACAATGCTCTGCCGTAGAAGCAAAAAACCACTGATAGCGAGGACCCCAATAATGGCTAGATAACGCAAACGCATATTCATAAGTATACACTAACAATCTGTACATCTGTGCCTCACTGTGGGACGTCTAGTACGAAGTTAAAACTATGTCATATCAGAGAGATTGAAAAGCATTAGGGATGGCGCTATATCCTCCCACGCTGTGTGCACCACTGCGGAAGAAGTAAGGGCCTTTCGTAAATCCTCCGGTATTTTATGTATCTGCCCGCGCGCCGCACGCTGACGAGCCACCCCACTGCCAATCCCTTTTTTAATCATGATGTCCATTTTATCAAATCCTCTGAAACGTCTAGAACCGTGGTCGGTCAAGCCCCGCTTGACCGTTTAGCATAAGTTTAGCACGCCTGGCCAACGGCACTTGAGCACGTCGATCATAAAGGAAATAAGTACTAGGTTCTAATTTAACAATGCCAACACTGATTTTAACGATATTGACCTACAACTCTCCGCTAAACGCCTTCTTCGTCTCGCCGAAGCTTTACATTTCTCCTTTGATTCTAAATAGTCGCTTATTAGCCTCCCCTAGAATTTTAAGTGTTGCGTGTACTGAAAGATTGTCACTGGGCAAGAGTACCAATTTGTCATTTAATTGATTCAGTAATGGACTCAAAAATTCATCAGCCCAAGACGGCGAGAAGGTTAGGACACCAGAAAAATCTATTTCCAGCTCTTCATCTTTAGAAAACTCCCGCAAAGTTGGCTGAAATGCTTTCAAGGCTTCACTGCCCAATTCCCTCGATATTAATGTTTTGCCAAATTTTTCTAGTTGTAATTTCATATATTTTTTAATTCTTAAGAAATATTAGAACTCCATTTTCGCTAAACACCCTCGCACAATACGCTGACCACGCGTAACACGAAAAACTTTATCCGAGGCTTTCATCCGCACCTCGGCATCGCCACTGGTATAAAATAAATCAATTGGCTGCTCTATCACTACTTCCCGAACAAGTTTAAGACCATTCCCGCGTTTCTCCGGTGCCCGACCAGAAATAAATTCGGTAAAAGCGACCTCTACGGCTACTACATGACTCGGAAGCTCTGGACGGACCTGGCGTAATGTTTCTAAAATACCTAATCCTCTGTCAGCAAGAACAATAATACGCTTCGTGAGATCATAACCAAAAAAAATCCCTGATGTATCCGGCCACTTTCCCAAGTTATGCGCAAACGAATTATCACCTATCTCTCCTGTGACTAAAGTAATCAAGGAATATAATTTTTCAAACCCCGGTTTTTGCATCAAAGCATATTCCATTTTTTGAAGCCTTGCGTTAAATACCGAGCTCGTCGGACAATAAAACGTGCCCGGAAATTCAATACCGTCTTCTATCCACTCGGAGGCAAACTTCATCAAATCGCTCGCAAAAACTTCCAAATCTTTCTCTCGATAATATCTATGCGTCCCGCTACCCTTTTTGATCGCGACCAGTTTACCGCTTTCATCCCAACGTCTAAGGGTATTCAAAGAAACCCCGAGATATTCAGCGGCTTGGCTAATTGTAAGTAGTTTTTCCTCCATAGAAACATCTTATCACAAAACTTAAATCTACACAAACATACACAAAATCTACCCAAAAATATGACAATCTACCCATTAGGGCATCATAACTGCCCTGCTTGTCTATGAATTCACCCACAAAGGACTTTTTGAGCACCAACTTCTTTTGGATTTCAAAAACCCTTGGCGAATTATGGTGGAAACTCCAGTCGCGTCGCTTTGCGACGCTCTGCATTCTGGCGAAAACGGGGATTCTATTTTGGGGTTGACTGACTCGGTCTGGAACCCCACACCTTGAGACCTTGTAAGGGTTCTTTGGGTACTTCCAGTGTAGCAAATTGAGGCGTCTCAGTCGGCCTGTCCCGAGTAAATCGAGGGGATCTCAATAGACACAATAGACACTATAAAAAGAGCTGTGAAAGTATCTTGTAGGACTACTGATTTGTTCTAGGGGGGCCACCAAATGACGTGAACCCTTCCGGACGAATTTGTACGCTTTGAGCACTAACGCTTCCATCACTGTTCGTAGTTCCGGTGATAGTCACGTTTATACCATTTGTTAGGTCGTTTAGTGAACCCGTCAGTGACTTCATTATTTGTGTACTGGTAGCAACAAGCACAATTTTGGTACTACCATCCTGCATTTTTATTGTAACGCTTCCCGCATCTTTAGAAATAATTTCCCCGAAAGTTATTCCTCCACCATTCATACCCCCTTTCGTTAGAGACCCTCTTGCCCCGTCTAGATTTCCCATAAGCTGGCCGTTACCAAATTGCCCACGAGTAGGAGAGGCACTTTTTCCGTACGCCATCCCGCCATAGAACGCAAGACCGACAATAACGACCACCCCCGCAATTCCTGCAACAATTTTATTATTCATATCTAAATCGTTAACAACTAATAATTATTCATATCGAAGTGCCTCAATAGGATTAAGCGCCGCCGCACGACGTGCCGGATAATATCCAAACACGATACCTATAACCGCCGCGACTCCAAAAGCTAAGAGTACAGACGATAACGATACGCTTGTCTGCACAACACCGGTAAGATTAACGACGAAAGAGATCACCCACCCAAGTGCAATACCTATGATGCCTCCGATAATCGTCAGAGCGACTGCCTCTGCTAGAAACTGCGTTGAAATATCACTTTTTTTTGCGCCAATAGCTTTACGCAATCCAATCTCTTTCGTGCGTTCGGTTACGGTCGTAAGCATCATATTCATGATACCGATACCACCAACCAAGAGAGATATACCCCCGATGGCTGCTAAGAGATAGGTCAATGTTGAGGTAACACTAGACGCGGTTGATAGAATATCGTTCTGATTCAACACACTGAAGTCAGCCAATGTTGCATCGCTAATCTTATGCCTCTCAAGGAGCAAGTTCGTGATGTCCACCTGTACCTGAGTCATTACATCGGGAGAAGACGCTTGCACGGCAATTGTCGTTAAATACTCGTCACCGGAAAGATAGCGCTGGGCACTCCTTGCAGGAATGAAAACTATGTCATCCTGATTTTGAAATCCGGTTCCCCCTTTTGAAACTGTAATACCGATGATTTTGAATTCCATACCGTTAATGCGAATTGCTTTTCCTATAACTCCCTCGGCTCCCTCGCCAAACAAGTCGTCTCGTGTTGTTGGACCAAGAACAGCTACTTTTGATGCAGAATTATTTTGCGTATCAGATATGAATGATCCCTCCTCAACCTGAATGTTGCGAATTTGCGGATAATTGGAAGTAACTCCCGTTACCGTCGTATTCGTATTGGTGCCTTTTGCTGTTACTTGATACCTACCTGTAACCTGAGAATCCACAGCTTCTACGTCTGCAACTTGCGTTGCAATCGCATTAGCGTCTTCGTTAGTCAAAGTCTTTGCCCCTCCACGACCTGTACTCACGCCAAAGCCTTGCGTTCGCTGTGCTCCCGGTGTTATCTGAATGAGGTTTGATCCAAGCGACGCGATGCTTGATGAAATAGTATTTGAAGCGCCTGTCCCAATGGAAACCATCGCGATAACTGAAGAAATGCCAATAACGATGCCAAGAATAGTAAGCCCCGACCGAACTTTATTTGCCGAGAGCGCGGCATATGTTTCGTGCGTAATATCACTAAACATCATGGTGTTTTGCGTGCTTGCGCGCGTGCGACTTAGAATCTGTTAGGACGACACCGTCGCGTAGCGTGATAATGCGCTCCGCATGTTCAGCTACGTCGTGTTCGTGCGTAATTAAAATCACCGTACGGCCATGCTTCCTGTTCAACTTCTGAAAAGTGCCGAGTACGATCTCGCCAGTATTTGAATCAAGATTTCCTGTCGGTTCATCGGCAAGAATAAGAGATGGGTCGTTCACTAACGCTCGTGCAATCGCAACACGCTGAATCTGCCCTCCCGAAAGTTGATTACTCAAATGAGAAAAATGTGACTCCGTCATACCCGCCG